>CBIHRH010000234.1:0-7569 GCA_966212365.1 uncultured Emticicia sp.
AGTATACGCATGACACGGTAATTTTTACCCCTTCCCCTTCCTGCGCTTAAAATCCCAAAAACCTCCTATCAGAAATACACATGTCAAAATAATCGCATTCCGAATCAAAATTGAATGCAAATCTTCGAAATCAGGAAAAGCAATCATCATCAGGTAAGCATGCGGATACCATTCTTTTGAAATAGTCTTATATTCAAATGTCATCATAACTCCGGCAATCCATAAAATAAAACCTATTGCAAGTGGAAGAATGAAATTCCTGAATCGCAGACTCATCCAGAACTGTATCGAACTGATGGCCAGACTACAGACAAATGTTTTCGATAATAATATCACAAGGTGTCGCCAATCAAGATCCTTATGAAACAAATCAAGCTTCGGATCAATACTATTAAGCAACAATGCCCCCAGAAACAGGAATATCATATTTAATAGGATAAAAGAAATAATCAGAAATTGTAAGTTTAGAAATTTACTGATAAATACCGCCACCTCAGATTGAGGCGACCCAAATACCTGCTTCCATGTATTATTGCGGTACTCTACCTGTGCCAATAAAGTACAGATGAGTATCATATACAAAGGCAGTATCGCACTTATCATCATCTGCAGGCTGATTTTGAAATAAATCTGCCAGGGGTCAGGATATAATCTTGCCACAGAATCACTCGTAGTTAGCATCTCAAGTAACTCCATTGATGGAATCAGCAGCGCGCCGAGAACAGTCAGGTAAAACGCGGAAGTGCGTTTGGTTTTCAATAGTTCAGCGCGAAAAGTAATAGCTAAGTTCATAAGAGGTTGGTTGTCTTGTTAATAAATAATTCTTCATGTTTATTTGCTTCAGGTTACAAAAGACTTCTTTGATAACCGTACTACTATTAATTCACACTTTCCCCTTTCTACGTTTGAAATCCAGAAAACCCACAATCAGAAATACCCCTGTGAAAAGAAGAGCGTGTAGCAATAGCGTAACATGCAAATGTGCATAGTCCGGAAAAACAAGCATCATCAGGTAAGAGTACGGAAACCATTCTTTTGACATAGTTTTATACTCGAATACAAACATTAGCCCCACAAACCATAAGGTAATACCTATGGCAAGTGGAAGAATAAAATTCCTGAATCTCAGACTCATCCAGAATTGTATCGAACTGATGGTCGTACTTAAAAGAAGTGTTTTTCCCAGCGTTTCAATCAAATGTCGCCAGTCCAATGATTGATTCAATAAACCAAGCTGTGGATCAATCACATTCACTAATAATATCACCACAAATAACAATACGGCATTCAGTAGCAGGAAAGAAACAATCAGCAATTGCAGGCTCAGGAATTTACCGAGAAAAACCATAAATTCAGATTGAGGAGAACTGAATACCTGTTTCCAGGTATTGTTGCGGTATTCAATCTGTGTCAGCAAGGTAGTCATGAGTATCATATAAAACGGCAATAACAAACCAATCACTATATTTAGCCCATTTTTATAGTAAAATTCCCAGGGATAAGTATACATTTTTGCCAGAGGCTCGGTTGCTGTCAGCAACTCATCCAGTTTTATTGCTGGAACGATCAATGCGCCAAAAATAGTCAGATAAAGAGCTGAAGTGCGTTTGGTTTTCAGTAATTCAGAACGAAAGGTAATAGCTAGGCTCATGATAGTCGGGTGGTCATATCAATAAATAATTCTTCAAGGTTGTTTGCTTTAGGTTGCAGCAGATACACATCAATGTCGTTGTTCATCAATGTCCGGTTAATCTCCGCTATCTGATTTATACCACTGTAAGCCAATGAAAAACTCTCATAGGTATACTCAGGGCTGAATGCTTCTAAAACCTTTGCCGCTTTTGCATTATCTGAGGTATTCAGGTTCAATCTTGCCTTATTGTGTTGGAGGTTGTGCAATTCGTGTAAAGTCCCCTGAAACAGCATCTTTCCTTTGAAAATAATACCCAGATGGGTTACCATCTTCTCAACCTCGGCCAGAATATGGCTTGAGATGATAATCGTAATATTCAATTCCTGATTCAGTTTTTTAATCAGCTCTCGAAGCTCAATAATTCCATTGGGGTCAAGACCATTGGTGGGTTCATCCAGTATCAACAATTGAGGATTTGGCAGAAGAGCCAGAGCAATAGCCAGCCTTTGTTTCATACCAAGCGAGAAATGTTTAGCTTTTTTCTTACCCGTATCAACCAAGTCTACCAATTGCAATACCTCTTCAATCCTGCCTTTATCAACACCATATACATTCCTGTAAACTTCAAGATTTTCTCTGGCCGTCAGGTGTCCATAAAAAGACGGGGTTTCAATTAAGGCTCCTATCTTTTTCAGGATATTAATTCTGTCAGCCTTCAATTCTTTGTCGAATATCCTGATGCTTCCTTTCTGCAGGCGCATTAGTCCCAGCAGTAGGCTTAAAGTAGTAGTTTTGCCGGAGCCATTCGGCCCGATAAATCCGTAGATACTTCCTTTGGGAACCTGCAGATTGATATCGAAGAGTGTCTGAACATCCTTTGAGTAGTTATAGCAAAGGTCTTTCGTTTGTAAAACGTAACTGCGCATCATAATTTCATATTGTTGTTTAGAGGTAATAGATTTGAAGACTTCGAATGTAGTACATAATACTGTGTAAAGCAAGGTATTATGCACACTATTTGACAAGCGGTTAAAATTAAGGTATGAGCGTGTAAGTAATTCAAAAACAAGGAAGTTAAATACTTATATCCTATAGAAAGCCCATCTATATTAGAATATAGCCAGTATATAATCAGATAAAAGCTTAAAAACAGTTCGCTTTTGACTTATAGCTAGGGTACCTTATAATAAAAACACAGCTCCGATTTATAAAAACAAGCGGAAAATAACTAATTTGAACAGTTTTCCGAAGAGTTATTATAACCTCATTCTTATGAAAACCCCAACTAAAATCTACCTTCTTCTCACATTTTTGTTCATAGGAAACTGCGCTTTTGCTCAAAATGCAAAAATCGCCGATTCACCCAGCGGAACAGTCATTAGTAATGCAGGCGGAGCAGATATTCCGCATTCGTCTTCCATTTTAGATGTCAGAAGCACTAGCAAAGGTATTTTGCTTCCGCGCATGTCCACAGCTAACCGTGATGCTATCGGCTCTCCGCATCCTGGATTACTAGTCTACAATACTTCTACCAATCAATTCAATTATTACGGGGGCTCATCATGGCAGGTAGCTTCATTTGGAAATCAATGGGGTATAAACGGGAGTATTCTTTATCATAGTGGAAAAGTGGGGATTGGTACTTCAACCATGACAAATGCAAATACTTTCCTGACAGTCAATGGAAACGCTACGATTAGCGGAACGCTAACCGTAAACAACGGTAAGGGAATACTATATAATTCGAGTGGAGATACTCAGCTAAAATATTATACTTTGCAATTTACTCAACTAATGGGCATAAGTCCCGGAATTATATCAGGAGAAATATCAATCCCATTTTCAGAGAGCTTTACTAACCCTCCTAAAGTGTATGTAGGAGACATGGTTTCGTTTAGTTGCGATGTGGGTCAACCTTACTACCTTCAATTAGTTATATATGGGTGCACCACTACCGGTTGCAAAGCCAGAATAATAAATACAGGTACAGCTGACTTAGCTTGTAATATTACCTGGAATATCATCTGTATCGGTAATTAAAGCAACTTTGCTTAAAACCTGAATATCACGGCATACCGTGATTGACACAGGTAAGACAACCGAAGAAATTTGTAGAAAAAACTTTTATGAAAATATCTACAAAACTTTATTTGGGCCTTGCTTTTTATTTTTCAGTAAATATTGCTTTTGCCCAGGTTGCGAAAGTTGTCGACACGCCGGGAGGAACAGTCATCAGTACTATCGGAGGCAATGAAATTCCACATTCAACTTCCATTTTAGACATAAGAAGCACCAACAAAGGTGTTTTACTCCCACGTATGACAACCGCCAACCGGGATGTTATTAGTGTTCCGCAGGCAGGGTTATTAATCTATAATACCTCCACCAATCAGTTTAACTATCATAACGGCTCATCATGGCAGGCTGCTTCATTTGGTAACCAATGGGGTGTAAACGGCAGTATCCTGCATCATAGCAGTCAAGTGGGGGTTGGTACAGCTAATATGACCAACGCCAATACCTTTCTGACTGTAAGAGGTAATCTGGGAGGCACTAATCTGGAAGGCATGCATGTGGATGCCAGCAGCACTACCGGAAAAGCTTTTTATGGCTATTCGGTCAACGACAGTTCAAGAGCCTATCATTATTTTGATGGAGCCTCCTCAAAGTGGAATCTGGCTATGGGCGGTACAGATCGAGTTACAGTCACAAATTCAGGTTATGTGGGTATTGGCATAACCTCACCCACATATAGATTAAGTGTTGGAGGCAGTACTTATATATCTGGCGGTGCCTATATTGGCAGTAGCTCATTCATTGGTGATTATTTAGAAGTAGATGGTTCAATTTATGGACATAACAATCTATCAGTTAATGGAACAGCAACAGTAAATAGCGGAAAAGGAGTAGCCTATCATGCCAATGGCTCTCAAAATCTCAGAATGTTCAGATTTACCACAGACTACATTCATGTAGCATTGGCAGCGCATGCATCAACTTCCACTACGGTGACATTTGCCGGAGGTTTTACTGCAACACCTTATGTCATGGTTGGAGATATTGATTTGTCAGGGGGTACTGCAGGTGAATTACACCGGGTAATATTGGTGTTAAGTGGGTGCTCCTTAAATACATCAACCGGAGATACCACTTGCGATGCAAAGTTGATTAATACCGATAATGCCAGTTTAGATTATAGTATCAGATGGAATTGCATCGCTATTGGCTATTAACCAATAACTCATTCTGACTCAAAGGCACTAAAATAGTAAACTTGGTGCCTTTGTCTGTTTCTGAATTAATAAATAGCTCCCCTCCTATGGCTTCCAGGCGGCCTTGAATATTTTTCAAGCCAATTCCTTTTTGTTGATTTTCCTGTATACCCCTGCCATTATCTGTTACTTCCAGCAATAGGTCTTTGCCTTTTTGTGCCAGATAAATAGTAGCTCCGGTAGCTTTGGAATGTTTGATAATATTCTGCACCAGTTCGAGACAAATGGAATAGATATTCAGATCAATATTTTTATTGCGATAAGTTAATTTATCTATTTCCAAATCGAAACGGATTTGCTGGTTATGATTGATTTTCTGAATCATGCGTTTCAGTGCATTTTCCAGTCCTTCTTTTTCCAGTTCTTCTGGCATCAGGTTGTGTGAGAGAATCCTCACTTCTGAATAAGCGTTTTCTGTCATCGATAATACATTGGCATAAATCTTCTGCTCTCTCTCCGACAGGTGCTCAGGGCTGATATTATCTAAAGAGATATTAATGGCTGTCAGCAAACTACCCAGATTATCGTGTAAATCGGCTGCCATGCGTTTACGTTCAATAGTTTGTCCACGTTGCATTGCCTCCTTTATCTCGTCATAAGATTTCTGCAATTCTGCCGTGCGTTCCCTTACTTTCTGTTCAAGTTGCTCATTCAGCAATTCGGTTTCTCTCTTCCGCTTCTGAATATTTCTGAAGTTCCAGGCTAATGATAAAAGCAACAATCCGAGCATGCCCATACCAATCCATAAGAACTGCTGGGTTTGTTGCTTTCTTTCAGCTTCGGCAGATAAATTCCTGATACGGCTCTGCTGCACCAATCGTGTTTTTTCTGACGAGGTTCTCAGTTGTTCTATCTGAAATTGCCTTGCCAGTTCGTCCCGCTCATTTTTTTCAAAGAGCGCCAGTCTTTCAGCCTCGGCATTCCTGTTTTTAAGTAGCAATATTTCATTGGCTCGTAGTGAAGAATCTATGATGGCTTTTTGCAAAAGTTCTTGTCGCTCAAATTCTGCCTTGGCTCTTTCGGTCTCCAGTTTTTTCTGTAAACCCAATACCTGCGTCAGTTTCCGACGATTACTGATGGAATCGTTCATGATATTATAGCGTTCGTAGGCATTCAGCGCCATATCATATTTTTGCAGCTTTTTGGCCGATAAATACTTCACTTCATAATTATCTGCTTCGTGTTTAATCGCCATTGCCGCCTGCGCCCATTCTTCCGATTTCTCGGCATATTGAATGGCTAATGGATAATTGCCGGTTAAGTAAGCTGCCTTAGCCAGATAAGTATAACAGGCAAAAGGATAGAATCTATTATTAGTTTCCTCAAAATATTTCAAGGCTTTCTTTACATTAGCAACGCCTTCCTCAATCCTGTTTAGGTGAATCTGGCAACGCCCGATTTCCATCAACGTAACCATTTCAATAGAGGTAGAAAGCTTGCCCTCATGAATATAATCGAGCGCCTGCTGATAGTTTTTCAGCGCTTCTGCATATTGTTTTTGCTCGGCATAAACCACCCCTATATCATCATATTTATAGGCATAGCTCAGGGCCCACTTGCTGATTTTCTCCTGGGTAATACCAGTCTTTAAATCATTAGCCCGACAAATGCCGATAATATCTAAAGCCTTTTTATGATAAATGAGCGAATTCTCATAATCACGCAAAAGTTGATAGCTACTGGCAATACGGGTTAATGAATAGGTTGATAGTATTAAATCAGTTCCTTTCAAATCAGCGGCTTTTTTATTGGCCTCCAGACTAATATCCAAGGATTTCTGGTAATCGGTTTTAATGGTATAGGCAATACCCATATAATCATACGCCTTAAAAATCTGGGCATTGTATTGAATATTGGTAGCGTATCTGAGCAGTTTCTCGGCATAACGCATCATCGAATCAGGGTTCTTCTGTGCTATCCGGTTATTATAATACATATAAGCCAGGCGTTCGGCTGCTAATACTATCAGCGTATCTTCTTTTTTATTTCTGGTTTTAAATTCGAGCGAGTAAAATAATCCTTTCGTAGCAGCAAAAATACTATCGGCATTTACAGGTTTGCGGGCAAGATCTGCCGCTTTAAAGGTATCATTCAGATTAGGCAAACGAACCGATTGGGCATAGCTATTGGAAAAGCAGATAGCGAGAATAAGTGAAAAATATAAGGCTGCATTCTTCATGGCTTGCTGTTGCGCTGGATAAACAATCCAATAGGTAGGTAAATTTAGGTCATAACTCCCCTAATTGTTCATTTATTGGTAGATTTTTTTAAAAAAGTTATTAAGCGTTTTTCTAACGATTTAAAAAATCGAAGCTGTCCTCGTTCAAAAAGGTTCTCACCATATTGGTAACCTTTTCCAGTTCCGTTTTAGTGGCTGATACCACCTCCTAGCCGTTACTTTAATTTTCGGCAAACCTTCTCTGTCCTCGTTCAAAAAGGTTCCCACCATATTGGTAACCTTTTTCAATTAGGTTTTAGTGGCTTGTACATCGTCATTTTTGCCTTTACTACTTGTATACTCTTTCCTTTTCCCTTTCTGCATGGCAATCTTTGTTGTTGAATTGTTATCCCCGACTGAACGTCTTTTGAACTTCCGATTTTGGATTCTGTTTTCAAAGAGTTTGGGGAGGTTTTTGGTGGAATCGAACTGTTACTCCTCACCCC
>CBIHRH010000235.1:0-7564 GCA_966212365.1 uncultured Emticicia sp.
GCGGGGGCGCCCGCCCCGCCCCCCCCCCCCCACGCCCAAGTCATAAAGCATCAGCTATTTCATAACAACCAATTAAATATAGAAAAAACTTACTCCGGTATCTCCATCCTTATCCGCCATTCTTTAGGCAAGTAATTATTAATTCTATCCCCGATCACTTTCATAAACCCTAAGTTTAACCCCTGATAACGAGCCAATAACCAACCCTTATGCTGATTGGATAAATCAGCACTCAGGTTTTCTCTTTTAAGAAATTTCAAGGCATCTTCTTTTGATAATTCAACAGCTGGTAAATCTTTCGCAATAGCCGTACTCAAAGCCAAATCATGGCTCGGAATAAAATCATTGCCTTTAAACTGTCCGATTTCTAATCCCGATGAACGCTTTTGTAAGGCTCTGAAAATGACTGCATATTCGTTGCTTAAAGCATTAGGAATAGCTATTATCTGACCATCTGGTTTTTCGAAAAAGTCGAAGGTACCAGGGGTTTGCAACCATTCTTTCATCATCTCTACTTTTTTCTGCGGTAGTCGGTTGAGTTTAATTTTCCCTCTAGTTTCCTGTTTCTCCCCTCTCGTTTTTCTGAAAACTGATAGATAAAAGCCCTCCCCACGTACTTTGTGCGGGAAAAACTGATAGCCATATTTCTTTTCAACAATGCCCCACTCAGCAGGTACTTTTAATTTTACGTGCTCAAAGTCGGCCACTTGTGTCAACCATTGGGCATTTGATTCATTTTCTTTTTCATTATAAGTACAGGTTGAATAGCACAGAATCCCTCCGGGAGCTACCAGCATAGCAGCGGCTTGTAAAATCCTTTTCTGACGGGCGCAACATAACTGTACGCTATTCTCCGACCATTCATTCATGGCATTCGGGTCTTTTCTGAATAAGCCCTCTCCCGAACATGGTGCGTCGGTCAACACTACATCAAAAAATCCTTCCAAATCAATCATTTCCTCAGGGTCATGATTGCTCACAATATAATTCGGGAAACCCCATTTTTCTAAATTCTCTTTCAACACGCCCACCCTGCTTTTAATAACTTCATTGGCAACCAATAGGCTTTTATCATTTAATAGTGAGGCCAAAAGCGTGCTTTTACCACCTGGAGCAGCGCACAAATCCATTACTTTGAGCGATTTCGAAGTATCCACAGTCTGCTTAATAGCTTCGGCAACGAACATAGAAGAGGCTTCCTGCACATAATAAGCTCCAGCATGAAAGGCAGGGTCAAGCGTAAAAACAGGTCTTTCGGCCAGATAATGGGCATCCGAGTACCATAAAACATCACCCTTTGTTTCAATAGGTTCTGATGTCTTTTTTCTGTTATTGGGCCTGATGGTAATAGGCGTTGGTTCAGCCAGACTTTTTACAAAAGCCTGATACTCTTCTCCTAAAATGTGCTGCATTTGCAGCGAAAATGCTTCCGGTAATTTCATTAACTTTTCGTTAACAACAATTCTGCAACGCAACCTACCTGTTTGACATCTTGCTTACACAATCATTATTTCTAAATACTAAAAGTATCAGCCTATTGAAAGACCAATACTCATTTTTTTACAAATTTATAAAACCTGAATTAAAAATGAGAACCATTTTCAAAACACTTGCATTGCTGTTAATCGCTCACCTTTCATTCGGCCAACGTATTCAGTTAGGTGCTAGAGGCGGAGCCAATTGGTCGACCATGACTAAATTTGATTTGATTGAGAACGTCACGCCTACTTTCAGACTCATGCCATCAGGTGGTGCTGCGCTTTTTGCTGAATTCCCTATCACTGAACAATTTTCTATCAGACCCGAATTTGCTTATACCCAGAAGGGTTTCTTAGTAAAAGAATCACTGAATATGAGTGGAACAGAATTTCTGGGAGTAAATATTCCAATCGGTGGAACTCTAGCCTTTAAAACCAATTATCTCGAATTACCTGTTTTAGCCAAACTTAAATTAGGAAACGCTTCTATGCCACATGGATACTTAATTATTGGCCCATCAGTTGGGTATATGACAGATGCGAAAGCCATCATAAGAGTACTCGGTCTTTTTCCACTCAAACCCTCTATAGGCACCGATTATTTCCATCGATTCGAATTGAGTGGGGTTGGTGCTTTAGGCTTTGAAGTACCGATTGGTAATGGAAATATATTCATCGAGGGACGCTACCAACATGGGTTTTCAAGAGTACTGGATATTCCTTTACTGGAATTACCTGTTCGTAACCGCACGGTAGGTGTTTCAGCAGGTTTTTCATTCCCGATTGGTTATCAGGAGTAATAGCCTGTTTAAATAAGAAAGCCCCTCTTGCGAGAGGGGCCAGTCTTAAAACAACGTCTCAAAATCGTGATACAAATTAGATTTGTACACGTTTGAATGCTGTAACTTTCAAACCTTTTTGTGTATTTTCAAGTAATTGAGCAATGTTGATAGAGTTATCTTTTACAAACTCCTGGTTCAACAAAGTGTTTTCTTTGTAGAATTTACCCAATTTACCCATGGCAATTTTCTCTAACATCGCCTCCGGTTTACCTTCCTGACGAGCGATATCCATACCAATTTCAATTTCTTTCTGAACAATCGCCGGATCTACATCGTCTTTATCTAAACCTACTGGTTTCATAGCAGCAATTTGCATAGCAATATCTTTACCTACTTCCGTTACATCTCCCTGAGTATTGCCAAATGCTACTAAAACACCTAATTTACCCGTTGAGTGGTTGTAAGAAACTACTTGGTCTGCTTCTACCTGAGCATACTCAGTAATTACTAATTTCTCACCGATTTTACCAACCAATTCAGTGATACTTTCTTCAACTGTACGGCCATCTGCTAATTTGAAAGCCAATAGAGTTTCTTTATCTTTTATGTTGTTAGTCACACCAGCCGCAAGAATATCATCGGCCAATGTACGGAAAGCCTCTACTTTAGAAACCGGTTCGGTTTCACAAGCAAGCGCTAAAATAGTAGCGGTTTTGCCGTCTGCGCTAACGTTTGTTAATACAATACCTTCTTTGGTCTCGTTGTCAGCACGTTTAGCTGCTACTTTCTGACCTGCTTTACGAAGAATCTCTACGGCTTTTTCGAAATCGCCTTCAGCTTCTGTTAAAGCTTTTTTGCAGTCCATCATACCAGCTCCTGTCATCTGACGGAGTTTATTTACATCTGCTGCTGTAATATTCATGTTTTTATAAAATATAAAGAGTTTCTAAAAAGATTTAATCAACGTTTTTCATTGATTTTTCATAAAAAACCTGTAAGGGCTTCTATTCGGGGTGCAAAATTACAAGTTTTTTTGGTAAAACCAAAGTGTAATCTTTTTAGAAAAAGAATTTATATATTGATAATATGAGGGTCGTCGTCTAAGACTACAAAGCATTTGGCTAAAGCCAATTTAGGATGTTACATTTAGTACCTCCAGCTAAAGAGAATCAATAGCCCCCATTTCCAAATGGGGGTAAAATGAAAAGCAACTTTCCTAATTGGCTTCAGCCAAACTGTCTGGTCTTTGTCTCTATAAATTAGACAATAGTGTAGCTAAAAACACAACTACTATAATCCCTAACAATAGAAGAGCAGCCCCTAAAACAATACCTATTACAGCCAGTATTCTTTTGGAGGTACTTCTTAAACTGATAATACCGGTAATCATAGCAGCCAGACCGAGAACAATTCCTACCCAACCGCCGAAGATCAAAGCCACAATACCAACTAATCCCAGAACCAAAGAGACTATAGCCAGGGTATCATCAGCGTTTGATTTAGGTTTAATTGCACCAGCGGAAGTTGCAGATTTTTTTGAGACGAATTTCGATAATTTATTGAGCTGTCGGATAGTTTTTACTTTCTCTATCAATGTCAATTTTTTCTTGCCTGTTAGGTCCAGATTAAGCGGTTCTGTTGCATTTAATGCTGGTTTTTCTATTGTTGGCGTTTTTTCAGTTTCGAGGCTCGGTGCTGTTTCATTATTAGCAGAAACATTTTCAGTAGGTGGAGTAGATAATATTATTTCATCGTTTGTTACTATGGCATCAACAGGTTTTGATTCTGCGTTTACTGGTTTTACTTCGGCTTTTTTAAGATTGTGTGCATTTGGGGATTGAAACCCATTTTGAAAAGTAGCATACTGTTTCTTTTGGCACGACATCAACGAAAATATACAAAAGCTAAAAAGGAAAAGGAGAGTTTGCTTCATGGTTGGTAATAGGTTTAAAATTGAAAGATTATATTGGGTTTTACTAAAAACAATATTCGTATCAAAATGTTAGATAAGCTCACCGGTTCTTCTATCTGTTTATTTTCTATTTCTTCACAACTTCAAATTTCCGGTAAATATATATAGATACATCTGCTTGCCCTTATCAGATGATTATATTCATTAGAATTTGTTTCTTACATCTACAAAAAGGCTGGTTTATCTACAAAAACCTATTGTATGTCTACGCCCTGTCAACTCCCACTTAGTAAAATTTAATAAAAAATATTTCTCAAAAATCGCGTTTTTTTAAAATAGCATAGTATATTGCGGCAATAAAAAAAAACTATTCTTTTGACCATTTTAAAACCATTTAAGTAAATGAAAGGAAAATTATCTATTATCTTCGCAACAGCCATTTCTTTCTTCTTTGTAGCTTGCCAAAAGAAACAATATGCGTATGTTCAACAAGGAAAGGTTGATACTTATGCTTATACTCAAGCTCCAAAAGCTAAAGTTGTAGAGGCTGCTCCTACTGCGGTTGAAACTACAACAGTTGCTTCTGAAGAAGTTACTACTGCAACTATCGCGAACCCTACAGAATCATTGACAGCATCTAACGATGTTACTACACCTCAACCTCAAGTTGAAGCTTTAAAATATGATGATAAAGCAATCAATGCTGAGTTCGAGAAATTAAACAAATTGGAAGAATATGTAAATACCAACGAAGGTACTACATTGGCCGATGTACAGGAAACAGAACTAGCTAAAGATCTGAAATTAGACACTAACGTAACTTCTACAGTTGCTGCCGGTGATCTTCCATTAAACATTCCTGCATTCTGGTGGGGTTGTGTATTGGGCTTAGTTGGTGTATTGGTTGTTTACATCGTAACTGACCAAGACAAAGATCAAACTAAAAAAGCGCTTTATGGCTGTTTAGTTTGGGTTGGTGTATGGTTGTTGTGGTGGATTTTCGTTGTATTAATCGGTGGCGGAAGCTTCTTCTTTTAATTAATATAAAAACGATATTGGAAAGCCCAACCCCTTGTTGGGCTTTCTTTGTTTAAGTACTTTTTGAATAATGAAAAAATTAGTATTCTTAGTCTTCCTCTTTAGTTTTCAATACAGTTTCGGACAAGAGTTCTTTCGTCTGAAAGCCGATGTATCTATCAAAGATAAATTATCTACAGGTGCTTATCGGCTGACAGTCGGCAAGGTTTATTATGATAAACCCTCAATGGGCCTTATTTATAAACTACACTTCCCACAAGCAGAAACGATTATCATTAAAGACACTACGCTCTATAGACTGGATAAAAAAGACTCGTTACTGGCTTCACAGACTGTTACTATCATGAATGAGTTTTCGATATTCCACCTGGCATTATCGGGTAAACTGGCTGATTATGGTTTAAATTCCGGAAAAGTAAATGGAGTATACAAAATTGAAAAAGTAGAAAAAGACGCTAACGGACGTGTAATAACCACCTGGAAAGTAGTAGAAAAACGTTTGTTGAAGATTCTGGGTAAAATAAAAATGGCTAATATTGATAAAAAATTAGATGCAATAGCGTTTTATGATGTGTCGGATAAACTATTAAGCCAACAGTTTTTTAAAGATTATGTCAACGTGAAAGGAGTAGTTTTCCCATTACAAGTGACCCAGATTTCTTATAATTCAGATGGCACACAGAATATCCAGCAAACGACCTATAAAAACATTACTATCGACGAAAATGGCGAAGATAATATCTATAACCACCCTGTTCCTCTTGTTGCTTTGCCTAAACCAGGCACAAGCCCAAAGTAAAGACGAAATAAGTCTTCATAGAAATGTGATACAACAAGCCCCTAAAAGAGTGTATAAAGAAGCAAAGGGCAATAAGAATGAGGTTGAATACCTGTTCTCTGGTCTTTTCTTGTTTTATAAAACCTTCTTCTCGTCGCAGGATTTAACTGTTTGTACTTTTACGCCTTCTTGTTCTGAATATGGCATCCTTACTGTAAAGAAATATGGTGTGGTAATGGGAGGTATCAGAACGATGGACAGGCTCACCCGTTGCAATGGTTTAAGCCCTATGAAGTACGATATTGACGTGAAGGCCAAGTTGTTGATTGATAAACCTTAATCTGATGAAAAAAACCTTATTATTGCTTTTAGTTCTATTCAAATTCATAAATTCTTCAGCACAAGACCTATACAACTACGATAATTCTAAAAAATTTGCCGAGTATCTTTCTAAATCAGGTCAGTATGAATTAGCTACCCGTGAGTATGAGCGTTTGATTTTCATGCTTCCGCAAAACGATAGTCTTAAAACTTCTCTTTTATCGATGTATCGCCGCTCAGGCAAATTAGATGAGGCATTATTACGAGGCAGACAGCTCTATCCTGATATTTCTTTAATGTCGTCACCCTCAGCTGTTGAGTATAGCCGTAGTTTATTACTAAAAACCGATTATAAAGTTGCCAGAGATTTCTGGTCAACCAATACACAATTGTCTCAACCTGATAAAGTGATTTTATCAGCTACTTCTGAAATCCTGCAGGACGATTATAAATCAGCCAATGAGATTTTATCTGTCTTGAAAGACGAAGACCATAAACTGGCCTCCGATTATAAAGCTTTGGCGAGCCAGGCATTGACGATTAAGAAGAAAAGTCCGGCATTGGCTGGTATCATGTCAACTATTATTCCGGGTACGGGTCGTTTCTATGCCAAAGACTGGAAAGACGGAATCGTTTCGATGTTTTTTGTGGGTACAATGGCTTTTCAATCTATCAGAGGATTTAACAAAAGTGGGGTACATAGCACCCGCGGTTGGATTTTCGGTGGTGTAGGCTTAGGCTTTTATCTGGGTAATATTCATGGTTCGGTTGTATCTGCCAGGAACTACAACAAAAAAAGCCACCAGACCATCAGAAACAGAATAGATAATCTGTTCAATAGTTATTTCTGATAATCTTCATCCAAAACATTCTCGTTACGTATATTTTACAGGAATTATGAAAAGATATTTAAGTATCCTCTTTCTATGTCTCCCATTACTGGTTTATTCGCAAGACCTCAAAGAAACGTTTGATTTCGCCAATGAGCTCTATGAGAAGAAAGATTACGCAGGTGCGGCAAATACCTACAGAAGAGTCATTTTCTTTGACAAAAAAGAAGAATTCAGAAAGCTTTGTTATAAAAACATTGCTGATTGTTTGTATGCTACACAAAACTTTGAAGAAGCGGCAGATTATTATGAGTTAGCATTCTATCAGCAAAAAACAGATAGCACCAAAACGGAGGTATTGCTTCGAAAACTATCCTGTTTCCTGATTCTGGGTAATTTTGAGTATGCAGAGGTAGAACTGGTGA
>CBIHRH010000236.1:0-7563 GCA_966212365.1 uncultured Emticicia sp.
CAACCACTCAGGAAAGAATAAATTATGAGATAGAAAGCAGCGTTTTTCAAATACATCTAAAATCAGTTTTGAAATTTATGTTCAAAATTAGATAAAAATTTAACCCAACGGCTAATTTTTGTTACTTTTGCTGTATATAACCAAAAGGTTATATATTTAACATTATTTCGTATATTGGATTGTTGATCAATAGCGTTTTATTTTGTGATAATAGGTTTATCAGGTGCAAATTTTGGCTAAAGCCAATACGCGGTTAAAATATAGACTTTATATCCTCCAGCTAAAGCAGGAGGCAATTGAAAAATTGGCGCTCACACCATTTGCCCATTTTGAAATGGGATAAAATGAATATCAATAGCTCCCATTTTTAAATGGGGTAAAATGGAATTAATAATTCTATTAGCTTTAGCCAAAGTTTTTTTCGGCGTACTGAATCAGATTATTAATTTGGGAGGATTTATTTTAAAATTCCATAAATAAATGTTCTTTTGTAGAGACGCAATGCATTGTGTCTCTTGGGGTCTGTCAGGACGAGAATAATTATCTATTCTTTTCAGATATCCTATATGAATAAATTTACTGGGTTAGATAGGCCCATGAAGACGTAATGCATCGCGCGGCGAACCGTTACGTCTCTACTAAAGAAATATCATCACTCTTTACATTTTTAATATATCGTGAAAGAATACGGTAGTAACATCCAGAAACTAACAGATTACATTATTAGTTTGCCCGATAAAGAACAACGGACAAAATATGCCCACATTCTGGTAGAATTAATGCGTCAGATTCACCCGAATATGCGTGAAGGCATTGACTATTCTAAAAAACTATGGGATGACCTTTACATCATCGCCAACTTTGACCTCGACGTAGACAGTCCTTTTCCGGCACCTCCTAAAGAAATCTTAGGGAAAAGACCCATGTCTGTTCCCTATAATCAACACCATCTGAAACATCGTTTTTATGGCCGTAATCTCGAATTACTGGTTTTGAAAGCCATGATTACAGAAAACCTGGACGACCGTAAGGCCTTTATCTCTTATATGGTGCGTCTGATGAAAAACTTCTATCAGACCTGGAATAAGGATACCATCGAAACAGAAGATTGTCTGCAACAGATTCTTGAATTATCAGGATTCAGATTCCAGTCAGAAATCGATGCACTTCGTCGTGATGGATTGATGGAATCTTCACCGAAAGACGGCAACGGCAGCCGCCAGCGTATACCTCAGCCACAACAGGCACAAGGCAGCGGACACACCCGCGAAAGAGGCGACCGCGACAACAGAGACCGCAATCGTAACGATAACCGAGACCTTAACAAAAGATTCAACGGTGGGGGTGGGTATAAAAACGACCGGAATAACGATAGAAATAATAATAACAGAAATAATAAAAGAAGGTAAAATTTCTCCTCACCGCAACGGCGGCCGCCCCAACCTCTCTCCTTGAAGGAGGAGAGGGGCTTTCTTTTCAAGGGAGATTTTAAGCCCCTTTCCCGTAGGAGAGGGGTTGGGGTGAGGAGAATATCGCACTTTTCAAACAACAGCTTGAAACTTCATCTATGGCTTCATTTAAAATAACAGGAGGAAAGAAACTACAAGGAGAAATTATACCACAGGGGGCAAAAAACGAAGCACTACAGATTGTATGTGCCGTGTTGATGACCAAAGAACCTGTAATCATCAATAATATTCCGGATATCAGAGATGTAAACAAACTCATTGAGTTGTTGGCAGATATGGGGGTGAAATGCGAAAAACTAGGCGCAGGTTCGTATCGCTTTGAAGCCAGAGATGTGAATTTTGATTATTTCGAAACCCCGGATTACAAAGATAAAGCTTCTGCCTTGCGCGGGTCTATCATGCTATTAGGGCCGATGCTTGCCCGTTTTGGCAAAGGTAAAGCACCTCGTCCGGGCGGAGATAAAATCGGGCGCCGTCCGTTAGATACCCACTTTACAGGTTTTCAGAAATTAGGCGCAGAATTTATCTACGACCCTAACGATGCCTTCTACACTGTAGAAGGTTCAAAGATGAAAGGCGCGTATGTATGGATGGATGAGATTTCGGTAACAGGTACCGCCAACGTATTGATGGCCGCCGTAATGACCGAGGGAACTACAACTATCTACAACGCCGCCTGTGAGCCATACCTGCAACAGTTGAGCAAGATGCTGAACAGCATGGGCGCCAAAATCACAGGGGTTGGGTCTAATTTACTAACCATCGAAGGTGTAAAAGAACTACACGGCTGTGAGCATACCATGTTGCCTGATATGATTGAGATTGGTAGTTTCATTGGCTTAGCGGCTATGACTCAATCGGAAATCACGATTAAAAATTGCCGCATACCTGAATTGGGGATTATACCGGATGTATTTAAGAAACTGGGTATTCAGATAGAGTTCAGAGGCGATGATATTCATATTCCGGCTCAGACCCATTATGAAATCAGCTCATTGATTGATGGGTCTATCCTGACTATTTATGATGCTCCTTGGCCAGGCTTTACCCCAGACTTAATTTCGATTGTGCTCGTGACAGCCATACAAGCCAAAGGAACGGTATTGATTCATCAGAAGATGTTTGAAAGCCGCCTTTTCTTTGTCGATAAACTCATTGACATGGGCGCACAAATCATCCTTTGCGACCCACACCGTGCCAACGTAATCGGCCTGAACCGCGAACATAAACTAAGAGGCATTAGAATGACCTCGCCGGATATACGTGCAGGGGTATCTCTACTAATAGCTGCCCTGTCAGCCGAAGGAACCAGCATCATCGACAATATCGAACAAATAGACAGAGGCTATCAGAATATCGATGGCCGCCTGAATGCTATCGGGGCGGAGATTGTGAGGATATAGGAATGGCGAATCACGAATGGCGAATGAGTGAATAGATGTAAACAATCAATTTATTCGCTAATTCGCTATTCACTAATTCATAATTTTTTTTACATCTGATTTTGAATTGTAAACGCAAACTCTTACCTTTGCAGTCCAAATTCGAAATAATACCGAAACAAATGCCCAGATGGCGGAATCGGTAGACGCGTTGGTCTCAAACACCAATGCCTTCACGGGCATGCCGGTTCGACTCCGGCTCTGGGTACACATCCCTGATACCTTCACGTATCAGGGATTTTTATTTTTAAAATCCTTAATCTTTCAACGCCCCAATATACTCATAAGTATTCATAAGCACACCTGATGGTGTAGCCATTGTACTCACATAAGCAAGCTTACGCGCTTCGATTGTATCAGAAAAGAAGCGTTTCCCCCGACCCAACATAACCGGATAAACTATCAAAACCACCTCATCCACCAATCCTTGTGCCAGCAATTGATGGGTTAGCGAGGCACTTCCTGCTACAATCAGGTCAGGGCCATCAGTCGACTTAAGGTTACGGATGCCTTTTATCACATCTTCTCCCAGATTCCCAAACGGCCCCCATACCAGACTCTCAGGTCTGTGAGTGGCCACATATTTTGTGGCAGCACAAAGCGCATCTGCCATCGGGCTATCCTGAACTTTTGGCCAGAAACCGGAAAAGGTATCATAAGTGCGGCGGCCCAGCAGCAGGTCGAAGCCTGTGCCGTATCTTTCCAGAAGAGCCGCCATTCCGGCAGGAGTGCGATAGGGTGCCGTCCACCCACCGTATTCGTAGTCTTCGTCATGTTCTATCACGCCATCCAGCGAGATATGCTCAAAAATCCTGATCTTTCTCATGTGTTTATTAGTAGTTTAATGTTTCTACAAAGTTATAGTAGCCGAAGCAGACCAAAGGGGTGTGGTCATGACAAATTGAGGGGTGTTTTTGACATTGTGGGTTTGTTAGAAGTAGTGGTAGTATCATGTTTTCATCATATCCATATAGTTATAAGAATAAAAGCCATTGTACTTATTTATATATTCACAGACCCAAGAAGCAGCCACCTGACATGGGTCTCAACAAGAGAATGTTTATTTCGCAAATCTTCAATAAATTATCCTTACCTTGGTGCAATTATTGCATGGGACTAAAAACAACTACCAAAGCCCTTTACCATTCAAAACCTAAAAAATTAATACCCTGCTGCATGAAATCATTTTATCAGATTGTTTTGCTGACTATACTATTAACAAAAGTTGTAGCTCAGGATGTATATAAAAGTGGTTTTGTTGTGAAAAACAATGGAGATACCCTCAGAGGAACTATCTCTAATATCTACTCTTCTAAAGAAATAAAATTCAGGAAAGACAAAAAGGATAAACCAACCCTGCTCACCCCCGATCAGATTACTGCCTATTCTACCGAAGGAAATGTCTTTTATTCAAAGCTAGTCTCTATTACTAGTTATAAAGAGGTGAAGACTTTAACAGGCGGAGGGTCTATCGAGGAAATTTTCTTATTAAAAGACAGCCTTGCCGGAATTACCAAAGATACGGTGTTTTTGCAAAAAGTGATTGATGGCAAAGTAAATCTGTACAGAATGAATTATTTGTCGGGTCTGAAGTATTTCTATGTCGAAAATTCGTTTCAACTGGTTGAGATTCCCCAGAAATACTATGATTTTAAACTGGATGCATTGTCAGCCGAATTTTTAAAAACATTGCCGATAGAGCAGGTTCAGTTAGTGCTCGGCAAATATTACAGACAATTAGATTATCTCAAGGTATTGATGATTGCCTTTGAGGATGAAGATTATTTTAAGAAAACCGACCCTTTTGTTTACTCCGAAAAAAATATTATCAATGCCGTGGCAGAGTATAATAAAGACAAGGGAATCAAACGAGGAGGAAAGATTTATAAAAACAATATGAGGAAGATATATGTTGGTGGCAATATTGGCTTTCTTAAAGTAAAAAAAGATGATTATATCAATTTATTTCACTTGAAATCTACGTCAAGTTATGAGGTTTATGCCATGATGCCTATCTACGGGGTCAATAGAAATACGTTTATTAAACTAGGTTATTGCCATTACAGTTACACAACTGGTGCGAGCGAAAGGTCTATCCGTAAAGCCTATCTCGGATTCAGATACCAGTTGATGGATTCTATCATAAAACCCTATCTGGGCTTTAACTTTGCCCTTGGCAAACAATACCTCAATGAGATTAAATCAGCCAATAATATCTCAGGGATTTTTGAATATGGTGTATTGGTCTCCATCAAAAAGGTGAATCTCGTGTTGAATGGCGGTATCACCCCTTTCAATTTCAGAGAGCATGGGTATAAGATTAATTCTTTTTCGGTGGGGGTGTTGTTGTAGGGGTTGAGGTGTTTTTTGAAATAGGGTTAATTGAGGATAAAGATTTTGGCTAAAGCCGATTCGGATTTTCTGTTTTTATTTTACTATTGATTCAAGTCATTTATTCAATTGCCGCCAGCTTTAGCTGGGGATTAATATAATGTATCATCCTATCCGGCTTTAGCCAAAACTTATGTGTAGCGAAGTTGCAAATTTTAAGGAGCCGGTATTTCAAGATTCTGAGCTTATTAATCAAATAGGGTAAAACAAATAAATGAGACAATCTAAACCAAGGATCTTCTAAATTTATCAGTAAAATTATTTTAAGACCTCACACTACGGGCACCCCCCAATAACCGCCTGAAAAGTTTTCCCTTCTGCTATAACAGCACTAAAACCCGGCTGCAACGTAACAGATTGAGAACCCTGATAGGTTGCCACTGCCCCCGATACCTGATTAGTGGCCGTAATCCTGACGGCTTTCATTACGACCATTCCACTCGTAATCGGCCCTGTAACTAATAGGGTAGCAGGGCACCCTTCATGCGTAACGCCAATCGTAAATGCCCCCCTGTCATCTTCAAGAGCGCCAGCACTATACACTCTTATATAATAAATATTCCCGATGGTTAAGCCAGTTAAACTCACGGTTTCTATGCCGTCGGCTCCGGTAGCATCGGCACAGCCAATAGTAGTGCCATTGCAAGCCCCCGAGCGGATGTCTATTACCGTATCGAATCCTGTTCCACCAATAACTTTTACAATATGGCTATTGGTGATGGCCGTAAATTTATACCAGACATCATCATCTGCGTTACCTGTAATTTCATTGCAGCTAATAGCAGGCTGACTATTGGTAGCATCTACCGTTGTACCGGCAACACCTGAGAAGGAAGTAGCCGAAGTAAGGGTAAAGGCATCGGCACATTCATCATTGAGATGCGTAACGCCAATCGTAAATGACCCAAAGTCTTGCTCCTCATCACCCCAGCTATAAATCCTTATATAATAAGTATTGCCAATGGTTAAGCCTGATAAGCGCACTTTCGCCAGATTGCTCATGAAGATTTGCGTAGCACAGGCAATATTGGTTCCATTACAGGCACCCGACCGGACATCTACCATCTGATTGAATCCTCCTACGGCAGCAACTGTTACAAAATGAGTGGTAGATACAGCAGTAAATTTATACCATACATCGTCATCAGCTGCTCCCGGAAAATCATTTTGTCCGTTGCAATTAATGCCTGCCATACTAAAGGTAGCATTGACTGTAGTACCCGCAGTCCCCGAAAAGTTGATGGCAGAAGTAAGGCTAATAGCATTGGCACAGTCGTCATTGGCAGGCGGAAAAACATGCGTAACGCCAATGGTAAATGTCCCACGGTCATATGATAAACCTCCGGCACTATAGACCCTTATGTAATAGATATTCCCAATCGTCAGGCCTGTTAGACGCACGCTTTCTGTTCCGCCGGATGAGGTTGCACTGGCGCATCCGATATTGACTCCATTGCAGGCGCCCGACCGGACATCTATTACTGCATCGAAATCTCCTTCGCCGATAACTGTCACAACCTGGACGGTAGAGGCGGCTGTAAATTTATACCAAACATCATCGTCGGCCGTGCCTGTTCCGTTGCAATTAATGGCTGCCAGACTTTGGGTAGCAGTCACTGTCGAACATTTAACACCCGAAAAAGTGGTAGCCGAAGTAAGCGTAATGGCATTGGCACAATCATCATTAGGCGGTGGAAAAACGCCAATCTTAAATGTCCCGCTGTCAAGCTCTGCCTCCCAATAACTATAAACCCTTACATAATAGGTATTGCCAATGGTTAAGCCTGACAAATACACAGTTTCTGTTCCGCCATCCTGGTATATATCAGCACAAGCGATGTTGACACCATTACAGGCACCCGACCGGACATCTATAACCGCATCGAAAAGTCCATCACCCATAACAATTACGGTGTGGGAGTTAGCCGTAGCTATAAATTTATACCATACATCATCATCAGCATTGCCTTCAGAGCCGGAACAATAGATGGCCGGCAGACTTTCTGTTGCATTCACCGTGGTACCTGTTGTGAGCAGCGTAGACGAAGTAAGGGTAATGGCATTGACACAATTATCATTGGCCGGAGCCTGAGCCTGCACTTTAATCGGCGAGCCAGGAAGTAAAAATAGTACTGTAATGAAAAAAGAAAGAACACTCAAAGGAGTGAGGGGTAGTATTCGTTTTTGCATTTTCATGGAGAATTAAAGTTGACCTGTCCTAATGAGCATGCACAGGATTTCTAAAAGTAAAACTACGTTTA
>CBIHRH010000237.1:0-7547 GCA_966212365.1 uncultured Emticicia sp.
AAAGTCACAGGTCGTGCCTCCCAATTCTTTTGAACTTTGTCTTTATATTCTGTGTGCCAACCCCATTTTATCGAGCAACCAAAAGTCTTGGTTGTAGGGGTAGCCACTTCTTTACCTGCCAGTGTGGCATCAATAGCTGCTCTTAAATCTTCGGCATTGGCTTTCCCGGGTTTTTCGATGCCGTCTAAGCGTCCATTGTATTTCAGTATTCTCTGGCTATCAAATACATAGGCATGAGGCGTAGCGACCGGCCCATATTTTATAGAAGTAACTTCTGTATCGCCATCATATAAATAAGGGAAATTAAATCCTTTATCTTTCGCTCTGATAGCCATATTTTCATAATCGTCGTTCAGATCAGTATAACCTAATTCTTCAAACACTACGGAAGGCGGACTATTGGGCATAATGGCTACTACCGAAACACCCTTACTTTTATAATCTGTTACAATAGCTTTTATTCTATCTTCATACGCTTGTGCAGTAGGGCAGTGGGTACAGGTAAAAATAATGACTAATACCTTAGCTGAAGCAAAATCTTTCAACGAATAATATTTACCGGTAGCAGAAGGTAATCTGAAATCAGGAGCCTTTGAACCTATAGCCAATGTAGGTGTCGGCTGGCTGGGAACAGCCTGGGGCCTGGGCACAAATCTGGTCTGCGCAAAAGACACAGCACTGGTCAATAGAAGAAAAATGGCAATAATTGTTTTCATAGATGTAATAGTAGATAGGTAGAATTGTTAACCAAATTTATCAATAAATTACAAGGTTTTCAAAATTATTGAAGCCGAGAGATTCACATTTTCTTCTAAAAAGCGTTATAATTTCAATAAATGCCCTAAATTTGTTTTCTTAAACATTTCAACTCGTATAACCTCACAAATACATGAACTCAAACTTTTCTCGCCGGGATTTTGTAAAGGCTTCTGCGGTCGTTGCAGGAGGCCTATCGGTAACAAGCCTACCTTTTCAATCAGTCGCTAATTCATCTGTTGATGATACCATCAAAGTTGCTTTGGTTGGTTGCGGTGGACGTGGTACAGGTGCCGCTTTTCAAGCGCTTTCTGTAAAAGAAAATGTAAAATTAGTAGCAATGGCTGATGCCTTCCGCGACAGAATTGACTATGCTTACAAAAATCTTACTACCGAAAAGGAAAATAGCAAAAGACAAAGTGTAAAAAGCCGTGTTGATGTACCGGAAGAGCGCAAATTTGTTGGTTTTGATGGCTATAAACAAGCTATCGCATTGGCTGATGTGGTTATTCTGACAACCCCTCCGGGTTTCCGTCCGATCCATTTCGAAGAAGCAGTTCGTCAGGGCAAACACGTTTTCATGGAAAAACCGGTAGCTACCGATGCTCCTGGTATCCGTCGTGTATTAGCTGCTGCAGAAGAGTCTAAAAAGAAAAACCTGAAAGTGGTAGTAGGTTTACAACGCCACTATCAAAAATCATATCTTGAAACTTATAAAAAAGTTATAGATGAAGGCCTGATCGGAGATATCGTAGCTGCACGTTGTTACTGGAATAATGATGGTGTTTGGGTAAAAGATCGTGAGGCCGGGCAAACCGAAATGCAATACCAGATGCGCAACTGGTATTATTTCAACTGGCTTTGCGGCGACCATATCAACGAACAACACATTCACAATATCGACGTTATCAACTGGTTTAAACAGGGGTATCCTGTAGAAGCCATTGCTATGGGTGGACGTCAGGTAAGAACAGACAAAAAATTCGGTGAAATCTATGACCACCATGCTGTAGAATTCAAATACACTGATGGTATGGTTTTATCAAGCTATTGCCGTCACCAACCTGGTACCGTTTCTGATGTATCAGAGCATCTGGTGGGTACAAAAGGCCGTGCTACTGAAGGTAAAATCTTCGATCTGAAAGGTAACAGCATCTGGAGACATAAAAGTGAAGGCGACAAAGATCCTTATCAGGTAGAACACGATGTATTGTTTGATTGCATCGTAAACAATAAACCAATTAATGATGCTGAAAGAGGTGCACATAGTACCCTGACAGCTATCATGGGTCGTATGGCAAGTTATTCTGGTAAACGTGTGAAATGGGAAGATGCATTGAATTCTCAGATTGACTTAATGCCTGAAAAATACACATGGGATACGCTACCAAAAACTACGCCTGATAAAGATGGCTGGTATCAGATTCCGATGCCGGGTAAGACTAAAGCTGTTTAATCTGACGGCTGAATGATAAATAAAAAAAACTGCAATGTGAATTGCAGTTTTTTTTATTTATCATTTCATTACATATCTGCTGGCTGAAATTAAGGGCCTTATTAAATATATTATCCCGACTGGGCGTCCCCTACGGGATATTGATGTTTAAAAGGGGCTATTACTCCTACCTATATATCGTCCCTAACGGGACTAAAAACGCCGATTAATAAAATTTCATTTTTCAAAACTAAAATGCAGTTTTATCCCGTAGGGATGTTATATCGGTAGAAATGATAATAAAAAAGTATGTTTTAAAGTCCCGCTAGGGACGATATATTAAAACCACTTATATCTATTTTAATTAACAGGCATTATTACTTCACCAACTCACCACTTAAACGCAACAGTTGTAGTTCTGAAATCTTGATATTGTAGCGGGCATTTGTCAAACGGTTCAATGAGGTATTCAAACTACGTTGTGCTTCGTTTATCTCTAAGATAGTTGAGCCTCCCAATCTGAATTTTTCTAACGAAATCTGCATATTTTCTTCTGCCACTTTGTTATATTCCTCTTCCAGTTTCAGAATCTCTTTATCCGTCTGATATTGGTTATAGGCCCTTACCAAATCATTTTCCATTTGGGTAATCCAATCCAACTCCTGGGTTTTAGCAATATCGGTATTGATTTTCGAAGTCTGAATCTGTCTGCGGATAATCTGTCCGTTGAAGATAGGCACGGTCAAACCCACACCCGGCGATAAACCGTAGTTCTGGTTATATAAAAAGAGACCAGCATTTGTTTTACTTAATTGGTAGCCTAAGTTGGCATTAAGCGTTATTCTTGGTTGCTTAAGACCCTGTGCCTCTCTTTGTTGAATAAGTGTAATATCCGTTGCTTTTCTGAATGCCTGTAGCGTTTTATTAGCCGTGCGTGCTCTGTTTCTCAATTCTTCCTGCGATGGGTCAAAGCTAACAGCCACTACTTCCTGTACTTCAAAATCTGTATTAGGGTCTCTTGCCAGAAAATTATTCAAGGCCACTTTTGCATTTTTCAGGTCTGTTCTGGCTTGCACCAATAAACTGGTTTGCGTTCCTAAATCAGTTTTTGATTGAAGATAATCCAGTTTAGAGCCTTTACCAAACTGCCAGCGTTGGTCTGTAATATTGAGTCTTTCTTCGTAATATTTAATGATGGTTTCCAGGAATCTGACTGTCTGCTTCTGGCGCATGATCTCATAATATGCCGCCATTACATTAGCCATTGTATTTTCCATAGCTATTCGTGTCTGAATCTGGCTTAACTCGCTTTGGTTTTTCAATCGGTCAAAGATGGCATACATACGTTTGCCATCATATAATGTCCAGGCAAAAGTTACGTTGGCAGAAGGCGTTAAGTTTACACCAAAACGATTGGTCTCACTTCCGTTGGCTAATACCTGTTTTACTTCATTAAAGGCTGTTCCCGCATTCGCATTGAAATTGATATTTGGCAACATCCCCGCATTCCCTTTAAAAACCTGTGTTTCTGCTACTGATTGTTGGAGTTGAGCAATTTTTATATCGTAATTTTTTTCGAGCGCAATGGTGATAGCATTCTCAAGGGTTAATGTTTCTTGTGCAAATGAGGTTTGGGCAATGAATAATAGAAGAATTAAATAATTTTTCACGTTGTTGTATTTTTACTTAGTTTCATTGATTTTTGGTTAATATGGCTCGATGAAACTACTGAAATGATCCTTCAATTTTTTATTGGTGTGCCGGATTATCAATCGGGCAATTGGGTCTATTAATTGGCAAACAAACTTTGATTTTTCACCTCACCCTCTAAATCTCCCTCGGGAGAGGGAGATTTAGAGGGTGAGGTGGGATTATACCATTTCATGCTCTGATTCATGTGCAATTCTCTCAATCTGTTTCATACGCTCGAAATTTTTGTTACGAGATAAGAAAGTATAGATAGCAGGAATCACATATAATGTAAGCACCAATGAGAACAACAAACCACCCATAATTACGATACCCATCGACATACGGCTTTTCCCGGCTGAACCTAAAGCGAAGGCGATAGGAGCTGCACCTAATACCGTTGCCAGGCTGGTCATTAAGATAGGGCGGAAACGCATAGCCGCGGCCTCAATGGCAGCCTCTTTGATTGACATACCTTTTTCTCGCAGCTGATTGGCAAATTCCACAATCAGGATACCGTTTTTGGTTACCAAACCAATTAACATAATCATACCAATCTGGCTGAAGATATTAAGCGTCTGGTTGAAGTACCATAATGAGAACATCGCACCGGCTACCGCTAAAGGCACAGTAAGCATAATGATGAATGGGTCAACGAAACTTTCAAATTGTGCTGCAAGAATCAGATAAACTAATAAGAGTGCCAATAAGAAAGTAAATAAGGTATTTGATGAACTTTCGGCAAAGTCACGTGAAGAGCCTGAGAGGGTTGTTCGGATAGACTCGTCTTTCAGGCGGTCTCTGATAGCATCCATTGCCTTGATACCATCACCAATGGTTTTACCCGGAGCCAATCCGGCAGATACCGTAGCACTCATGTATCGGTTGAAGTGATACAATTGTGGTGGGCTGCTTTGCTCTTCGGTTTTTACAATATTATCTAATTGTACTAACTCGCCAAGATTATTTTTTACGAAAGTACTCTTCAAATCTAAAGGCTCATCTCTGTTAGCCCGGTCAAATTGGCCAATAACCTGATACTGGCGACCATTCATGGTAAAGTATCCAAAGCGTTGTCCGGCAAATGCCAATTGCATATTTTGTGCTACATCGGCTACCGAAATACCCATACTCTTCGCTTTCTCACGGTCAATAGATATTTCCAGTTCAGGCTTGTTGAATTTCAGGTTCATATCTGATACAACGAAAGTCGGGTCTTTTGCTACCTCATCCATAAACTTAGGCATGTACTCACGTAATTTCTCAAAATCAGGGGCTTGTATCACATATTGTACAGGGAGACCTCCGCGAGAGTCAACCGCAATGGTTTGTTGTTGAATCACAATCGAACGCGCATCTGGCATCCCCTTCAATTTTCGGGTCGCCATGTCAACAATTTCCTGTTGAGAACGCTTACGATCTTTCTTGTCTACTAATGCAATACGGGCAAAGGCAGTATTAGGTGAGCCGGACCCTGAAAAACCGGGAGCTGTTACAGTCATAATACCCTTAGCTTCAGGTATTGAATCTTCTAACATTTTACTCATTTTCAATACATAGTTATCCATGTATTCAAAAGAAGAGCCTTCCGGAGCAGTTACTGAAACACGGAACCAGTTACGGTCGTCTAACGGTGCAATTTCCTGCTGAATATTTTTTCCGAAGAACCATGCGATACCTAAAGTTAAAAACAGAATCGGAACTGCTAGCCAACGCATTTTCATGAAACTCGTCAGACGGTCACGATAGCCATTAATCATATTTTCAAAGAAAGGCTCGGTTTTTTCGTAAAACCACGAACGCTTATTATTTTTCCTCACCAGATAAGCATTCAGCATTGGTGTAAGTGTCAGGGATACAAAGGCTGAAATCAATACGGCAGAGGCTAATACGATACCAAACTCACGGAATAGCTTACCCACAAAACCCTGCATGAAGATTACAGGCAAGAATACCGAAGCAAGTGTAATAGAGGTAGAAACTACCGCAAATATAATCTCATTTGCTCCTTTGATAGCCGCTTCTATCGGCTTCATGCCTTCTTCTATCTTCTTATAGATATTCTCGGTTACCACAATACCATCATCAACCACAAGACCTGTTGCTAATACGATGGCTAAGAGCGTGAGTACATTGACCGAATAGCCTAACATATACATCACGAAGAAAGTACCGATTAAGGAAACCGGAATATCAATCAAAGGTCTTACGGCAATAATCCAGTCGCGGAAGAATAAGAAGATGATGATTACAACAAGGCCTATGGCAATCAATAGAGTTTCACCTACCTCTTCTACTGAGTTTTCGATGAAGACAGTATTGTCAAGCAATATGTCCATCTTATAATCCTTCGGCAAGTCTCTCTTAATCTCCGCTAATCTCTTTTTAATTTCTTTAGAAATCTCAAGATAATTTGTGCCGGGTTGAGGAACAATAGCCATACCAATCATCGGAATACCATTCAAGCGCAGAATGGTTTCTTCGTTTTCAGGGCCTAACTGAATAGTACCGATATCCTTAAAGCGAATAATTTTATCGCCAATAGTCTTTACAATCAGGTTTTCAAAGTCGGTTTCATTTTTGAAACGACCTACCGTTTTTACAGTCAATTCTGTATTGTCTCCCGCTAATTTACCACTGGGTAGCTCCACGTTTTCACGGTCAAGTGCCTGTTTTACATCTTGTGTAGTTACACCTTGCGACGCCATACGGGTCGGGTCCATCCACAAGCGCATCGCATATTTTTTCTGTCCCCAGATCATTACCGAGCTCACACCCTGAATCGTCTGTAAGCGCTGAGCTACCACGTTTTCAGCCATATCACTGATTTCAAGGTGGGTACGTGCTTCACTTTGCAGCAACATACTCATAATCGGGTCAGAGTTCGCGTCGGCCTTAGAAACAGTCGGTGGTGCGTCAATATCCTGTGGTAATTGTCTAACTGCACCTGATACCTTATCGCGCACGTCGTTTGCGGCGCGTTCCATATCAACCCCCAGTTCAAACTCAATAGTAATCTGGCTTGTACCTACGTTAGACGAGGAGCTGATTGACTTTACACCTTCAACACTATTCAGGTTTTTTTCAAGAGGTTCAGTAATCTGAGATTCGATAATATCGGCATTGGCACCTGCATAAGCGGTACGTACCGACACCACAGGCGGGTCGATTGACGGGTATTCCCGCACACCCAGGAAGGTATAGCCGATAACACCAAATAAGATGATGATAAGATTCATCACTATGGCTAATACCGGGCGCTTAATGGAAATGGTTGATATAGACATAATCTTGTAAGTTTCGTTGTTAATTCATGCCTGATGGCACTATTACTCTCTTATTTCATAACCTGTTTAACTTTTACAGGAGCATCTTTCTTAATTGACATGATACCACTAACAATTAAAGAATCGCCTGAAGTAAGCCCACTTGTAATCTGAATATTTTTATCATTACGCAAGCCAGTCTCTACCATTTTTTCAGCTACTTTACCATTCTCCATCACATAAACCTTTTTACCTTTCAATACCGGAATAATGGCTTCGGTAGGTATCATAATAGCCTGCGAAATATCCAGGTCAACTGTTACTTTCACAAACATACCCCGAATCAATCGATCGTTCGGATTTTGTGCTAATGCTCTTACTTTTAATGTACGTAAGTTTGG
>CBIHRH010000238.1:0-7529 GCA_966212365.1 uncultured Emticicia sp.
CAAGCTAAGTATCAACGATCTGATGAAATTTAAAGGTGTCGGCGATGCCAAGGCCATTTCAATAGCGGCAGCGCTTGAATTGGGCAGGAGAAGAAAAGAGAGTGAGGTAGTAAAAAAAGCAAAAATAACTTCATCAGGTGATGCTTATCAGGCTATGAGACCTTATCTGCTTGATTTATCACATGAGCAGTTCTGGGTTTTGTTGCTCAATCGGGCCAGTGAGGTAATCAGGCCATTTCAGGTAAGTATCGGCGGCGTAGCAGGTACAGTAGCTGATCCTAAGATAATTTTCAAGAGTGCAATCGAGTATTTAGCTTCTGCCATTATTTTGGTGCATAATCATCCTTCGGGAAATCTGACACCCAGTCAGGCGGATTTAGACCTGACTAAGCGCGTAAAAGAAGCCGGAAGATTATTAGATATTCCGATACTGGACCATCTGATTTTCGGTGATAATGGGTATTATAGTTTTGCCGACAAAGGTATTCTTTAGAATTTTAAGCAAACATCTATTGTTCTTTACATATAAATCCAATCATAATCGACAATATAAATTCTTTTGATATAAATGCTAACAGTTTCAAATATTTCGCTTCGTTTCGGAAAACGCACACTTTTCGAAGAGGTTAATTTAAAATTTACTCCAGGCAACGTTTACGGGCTTATCGGCGCTAACGGAGCAGGAAAATCAACTTTTGTAAAAATTCTTTCGGGTGAAATCGAACCAACTTCTGGTAATGTAAGTATGGATCCGGGTGAAAGGATGTCAGTTTTAAAACAAAATCAGAATGCTTTTGACGATGAGACTGTCTTAAACACGGTTATCAGAGGCAATGAGCGATTATCTGAAATCATTGCAGAAAAAGATGCTATTTATGCAAAACCCGACTTCTCGGAAGAAGATGGTAATCGCGCTGCTGAATTAGAATCGGAATTTGCCGAAATGAATGGTTGGGAAGCAGATTCTGATGCGGCTTCTTTGTTATCGGGTTTAGGTATCAAAGAAGACTTGCACTACAATATAATGGCCGACATGAACCCTACCGACAAGGTAAAGGTATTGTTAGCGCAGGCACTATTTGGCAACCCTGATATCCTGCTTCTAGATGAGCCCACCAACAACTTAGACATTGAGTCTATCTTGTGGTTAGAAAACTTCCTGATGAACTTTAAAAACACCGTTATAGTAGTTTCTCATGACCGTCACTTCCTGGATAACGTGTGTACTTATATTGCCGATCTTGATTTCAAGAAAATCACGCTGTATGGCGGTAACTACTCTTTCTGGTATGAGTCAAGCCAATTAGCCGCTCGTCAGAAAGCTGATCAGAATAAGAAAGCTGAAGAGAAAAAGAAAGAGTTGGAGGAATTTATTCGTCGATTCTCTGCTAACGTGGCTAAATCGAAGCAGGCTACTGCCCGTCAGAAAATGATTGAGAAATTGAATATCGAACAGATTCAACCTTCTTCTCGTAAATATCCTTATATCGGTTTCAAGCCTGAACGTGAAGTTGGCGACCAGATTTTATTGGTAGAGAACCTAAGCTATAAACTAGAAGACGGTACTTATCTATTTAAAAATCTGAGTTTCCAGGTAGGCCGCAACGAAAAAATTGCCTTCCTCAGCAAAGATGGTCTGGCCGTAACAGCTTTATTTGACATTCTGATGGGTGAAAGAAAAGCGACAGGTGGTACATTCAAATGGGGTATTACTATTACAAACAGCTATTTGCCTAATGATAATACGGAGTATTTCACTGATGGTAGCCTTGACCTGGTAGATTGGTTACGTCAATACTCAACCGAAAAAGATGAGACGTTTATCAGAGGATTCTTAGGTAGAATGTTGTTCTCAGGCGAAGAGGCGTTGAAAAAATGTACGGTACTATCAGGAGGTGAAAAACAACGTTGCATGTTCTCCAGGATGATGCTTTCAGGCGCTAACGTATTACTTTTCGATGAACCAACCAATCACTTGGATCTGGAGTCAATTCAAGCACTTAACAAAGGTATGGAAGATTTCCCGAGCAATATTCTCTTTACCTGTCACGACCACCAATTGACCCAGACCGTAGCCTCACGTGTAATAGAATTAACACCAAATGGTTGTTTAGATAAGCTGATGGATTTTGACGATTATCTGACTAACGAAAAAGTAAAAGCGCAAAGAGACGCATTATATGCCTAAGCGAAAGCATTTTAAGCCTGATGATTCTCTTTAGAAGGCAATCTTAGAGGACATTTTTGATAATTTTTTAAGATTTTTCTTTCATCAGGCTGATGAACTTTTTGCTATGGAAAAAGGGTTCGAGTTTCTGGACAAGGAGCTCGAACAACTTTTTCCTCCTCAAAACAACAATTTCTCGCCAAAATTATGTTGATAAATTAATAAAAGTCTTCATGAAAGATGGCAAGGAAGAATGGATTTTAGTGCATATAGAAGTGCAGGGATATAAAGACGTGCATTTCCCTGAACGAATGTTTACTTATTATTATCGCATTTTTGATAAGTATAATAAACCTATTACGGCATTTGCCCTCTTTACAGATGATAGTTTCAAATTCTATCCTGATAAATTTGAACAATCATTTTTAGGTACAACTATTCGATACGAGTATAATACTTATAGAATAGTTGAACAAAATGAGGAAGAGTTAATCAAGAGCAATAATCCATTTGCTATTGCTATTCTAGCAGTTAAGACAGCCCTAAAAAGTAAGGGAATTAATGAGTCAGAGTTATTCTGGTTAAAACTTGATTTAGCAAGAACACTTTTGCAGAAACAGTTTTCCAAAGAAAAGATAAGGGCTTTAATGAACTTTCTGAAATATCATATTCGTTTTGATAAAGAAGAAACTATGATTTTTTTTTGATAAAGAAATTGAATTACTCACAGGTAAATCTACGACTATGGGAATTGAAGAATTTTTAATAAATAGGGCCGTTAAACAAGGCCGTGCACAAGAGGCTGAATTAAAAGAATACGCTTTTGTAAAGACCCTTTTACAAGATACCGATTTTAACTTGAAGAAAATCGCTCAACTCGCAAGTGTTTCTTTAGCTTTTGTCGAAAAAGTAAAAAAAGAATTAGAATCAAAATAAATTATTATTGTCTGACTTCACGGAAATATCACAGCAAGACCTCGAAGCTATACTTGCTAAGCCTAAAACGCTTCTATTAGACGTTAGGGAGGTATGGGAATTTGCTGATTTTAATATCGGGGGTATTAATATCCCACCGCACGAGATTACTGAAAGGCTGGAAGAGCTTAACAATTATGAGACCATTATTGTTGCTTGTTCGAATGGTACAAGGAGCAGTATTGTGGCACGCCTCCTCACAAAGAAGTTACCCGGCAAAGAAATATTGCACTTAGAAGAAGGAATTTTCTGATAAATATCAATAAGCAATCTTGCGATTACTTATTGATATTTATATATGACTTATAGGCTTAGAATCCTTTGTAGTCTCTTTCTTTTTTCACTAACCATTTACCAACGGCAAACGAAAGAGCTATTAAAACAACAAAAAATACAATTGCAAGCCAAGTTGGATATTGATAACCGAACATATTCGTCTGAGTTTTTAAGTTTTAACCTTGCAAAAATACAATAAAAACCTATACAATGGGGCTATTGTCTGTAAAAAAACTAAAAAATTTAAAGTAGGTTATTTAACTTTAGTTAATGCCATCTCAAAGAATTGCACCCAATTTTGGCTATCTCTACTAATTTCGCCCTTCTCAACCCATTTATTGTCTATTATGACTATATAAAAGCTTTAATTGCCATTCCAAGCATTGCTGTCACCACTATCCAACCGATTATTTGAAGAAAGATTGAATGCTTATAAGTGCCCATCAATCTTGTTTTACGGCTTGCCAATAAAATAATGGCAAGGCCCACAGGCAAAATGAAGCCATTGAGTGTACCCACCCAAACTAAAATCTTGACCGGATTACCCACCGACACAAAAACAATAGTAGAAAAAATAATGAAGCCAATAATGATTTGCTGATGAAATTTTTCAAAGACCGGGTGAAAAGTGCGGAAAAAAGAAACTGAGGTATAAGCTGCTCCTACTACCGAAGTAATAGCCGCACACCAGATGATTACGCCAAAAATCTTATACCCTATACTCCCTGCTGCCTGCTGGAATACTGAAGCCGCTGGATTGCCTTTACTTAGACTAAAACCTACTACTACCCCCAAAGACGCTAAAAAGAGCAAATAACGTACAATAGCCGTCACCAAAATACCAGTGGTAGCACTTTTATTAATCTGAGGCAGGTTTTCCTGTCCACCTAAGCCGGCATCAATTAAGCGGTGTACGCCTGCGAAGGTGATGTACCCCCCTACTGTGCCGCCAACTAAAGTAATGGTAGCTAAGGCATCAAATTTCTGGGGGATAATGGTTCGGTGTATAGCATCAAAAACAGGAGGTTGGGCTACAAACACTACATATAAAATCAGGATAATCATCATAAATCCAAGGGTTCTGGCAAAATTATCCATCGCCTTACCTGCTTCTTTCGAGAGAAATATCCCAATGGCAATAACAGCACTAATTATCGCGCCAATTTTTACGTCTACTCCGAAGAGCACTTCAAATCCTAACCCTGCTCCTGCTACATTGCCAATATTAAAAGCCAAGCCTCCTATTACAATCAAGAAAGCTAACAAATAACCAAGTCCCGGGAATAAGTCATTGGCTAAATCCTGTGCCCTTTTGTTGCTGACTGCTACTACCCGCCAGATATTTAGCTGTGCAGCAATATCAAGAAGAATCGACAATAAAATAACAAAGCCAAAACTTGCTAATAACTGACCTGTAAAGACTGTAGTCTGGGTTAGAAACCCTGGCCCTATGGCAGAGGTTGCCATCAGAAAGGCGGCTCCTGTAATGGCTCCTTTATAGTTGTTTTTTGTCATTTTTGCTTAGGTTAAAACTTCGATAAAGCATACTCTATGCTTAAATCTATAGAACAATTGCAATAGAACCCTCTTCCTCTTAATACATATAAGAAATAACAACTCCTTTCACTCTTAAACTACTTCCATCCCATCCGTCAGGCAGAAAAACACGTACAAAATAGAAATAATTGGTATTATCTATAACGTCAGAAACAATACTCGTATCCTCCAGATGCTGCACACCCGACCCTGCTCCAGACGATGTGATGGTTGAGAGAAAATCAGCCGCTACATAGCCTAAAGAAGACACACCGTTTCTGGTCAATTCAAAGCGAATATCCTTGCTTGAATTATCAATAAAATAGGCTTCGACTTTTGTAACCGTAGCACCGTCTGGTAAGATTACAGGAGCAAATAAGGGAGAAGAATTCGTTGTACAATAAACAGTACCATCTCCGGCAGTAGTAAAATTAACAGGGGAGCCGTACTCAATGACAGCCGGGCGAAAGGCAGTAAAAGAAACGTTTTGAACAAAGCTCATAGGTTGAGTAGTCAATGTTCCGTTATTATCAACTTTTAATAAATGAGAGCTACCACTAGCTAGGTCTGCTACTGTAATGGTACCATCAGTATTAACAATAAGTTTAGGTTTGGTCTGAATCACCAGATTGATTTTTCCTGCACTATTACTGACAAATGTTCCAAAATCTACATCGTTACTATTAGTTAAAACTCCTGCATATCCTTTTGAATTACCATTAGGAGCAAAACTCAGATAAGATGTCGAAGCATTGCTTTTTAATGTTACGGCATTAGAACTTGCTGTATTAAAACTCCCTTGCGAAGGAGTAATGGTAACAGATTGCGCCAAAACATGCTGAGAAATACAAGCGATAATAATCATAAATATTTTTTTCATAGCTATAGTATTTTTGCGTGATTATCAGCAAGTTATCAATTGTCTCTGGTATTAGGAAAGGTTTAATTCGATTTTTTGGAATAAGAAAAGGCATGACTAAGCCATGCCTTTTCTCCAAATATTTAACCTATTGATTATTACGATTCATACTCCTCAACCGGAGGGCAGGCGCAAACCAGGTTTCTGTCACCATAAGCAGAGTCAATACGGCTTACAGTTGCCCAGAATTTATTGGCTTTTACGTATGGTAGCGGGAAAGCTGCTTTTTCTCTGGTATATTGTTTATCCCAGTTTTCGGCTAATACTACCGCTGCTGTATGTGGCGCATTTTTCAATACGTTATTTGCTTTATCAGCGTTACCTGTTTCTACTTCGTTGATTTCTTCTCTGATAGTCAATAAAGCATCGCAGAAACGGTCAAGCTCTGCTTTCGATTCTGATTCTGTTGGCTCAATCATCAAAGTCCCTGCCACAGGGAATGATAAAGTTGGTGCATGGAAGTTGTAGTCCATCAAACGCTTGGCTACATCTTCTGCCTCTACCCCTACTGATGATTTGAACGGGCGTAAATCCACAATCATTTCGTGTGCACAACGTCCGTTACTTCCTGTATAGAGAATCGGATATTTTTCTTCCAAACGGGCCTTGATATAATTGGCATTCAGAATGGCATATTTAGTGGCATTGGTTAGTCCCTCGCCACCCATCATAGCGATATAGGCATAAGAAATAGTCAGGATACTGGCGCTACCATATGGCCCAGCAGAAATGGCATGTACGCCATCATAACCTGATACAGGTACTACTTTATGGTTTGGTAAGAATGGTACTAAGTGTTGTGCAACCCCAATAGGTCCCATTCCAGGGCCACCGCCACCATGAGGGATACAGAATGTTTTATGCAGATTCAGGTGGCAAACGTCTGCCCCAATAGATGCCGGAGAAGTCAAACCTACCTGCGCATTCATATTGGCACCATCCATATATACCTGTCCACCATTTTTATGAATAATCTCACAGATTTCCTTGATTGATTCTTCAAAAACACCATGTGTTGACGGATAAGTCGCCATCAGACAAGAAAGTCTATCAGCATATTGTTCTGCTTTAGCTCTCAGGTCCTCAACATCAATATTACCTCTTTCGTCACATTTGGTAACAATTACCTGCATACCAGCCATCACAGCCGATGCCGGATTAGTACCGTGTGCTGACGATGGAATCAAGGCAATGTTCCGGTGTCCTTCTTCACGGCTTTCGTGATAGGCTCTGATAACCATTAGGCCTGCGTATTCGCCTTGCGCACCTGAGTTAGGCTGCAATGACATTCTTGCAAAGCCTGTAATGGCGCATAACCAATCATTCAGTTCCTGAAATAATTGTTGGTAACCTTGTGTTTGTTCCTGTGGTGCAAATGGGTGCATTTTACCAAACTCAGGCCAGGTAACCGGTATCATCTCGGCCGTGGCGTTGAGTTTCATGGTACAGCTTCCCAAAGAAATCATTGAATGAACCAAAGATAAATCTTTGTTCTCTAATGATTTCAAATAACGCAGCATCTCATGTTCTGTGTGATAGCTACTGAATACAGGATGCGTCATATAAGTAGATGTACGATTCAGGCTTGGGGCAAAAACAATATCAATCTCGCCTTTCAGGTTAATTTTTGTTTCCTTGCCGCTGGCTTCTGCAAAA
>CBIHRH010000239.1:0-7526 GCA_966212365.1 uncultured Emticicia sp.
CATTGAAATTGAGGAGAAACAAAGAAATTTTTGAAGAAATTTGAAGAAATCTGTTCGGAAGCTGATTTGATTGTCTGCCACAATTATGCCTTCGATTCTACTATTGTTCTGACCGAGCTAAAGCGAAACAAGATTCCCGATTTTCTGTCTAAAATACCTTCGTTCTGCACCATGACTGAATGCAGTTGGATTTCCAGAGGTATTTCCTTACAGAATTTACATTTTGAATTGTTTAAGAGAAGGTTCGATAATCATCATAATTCATTATTTGATACAAAAGCAACTGCGGATTGTTTCTTTGAAATGATAAAAGAGGGCTGGCTGGAAAAAAAGAACGGGACTTATCATTTTAACAGACAAAAAAAAATACTTGAATCTAAATTTGAATTTGACTTCGACCCGGATAACAGCAAATTTTATAACGCTTTTTCTATTATTAACGAAAGCAGGAAAAACATCTTTCTGACCGGAAAAGCAGGAACGGGAAAAACAACTTTTCTGAAATATCTGAGACAAAAAACGGCAAAAACAAGTATTACTCTTGCCTTTACCGGGGCTGCCGCCATTAATGCCGGTGGGCAAACTATTAACAGTTTCTTTCAGTTAGACTATAGGCCTTTTTTGCCGAATGATAGCTCTCTGGATAAAGAAAACATCTACAGTTTTCTGAAGTATACAACCAATAAGAGAGAAATAATAAACAAACTCGAGATTATTATTATCGATGAGGTATCAATGGTTAAAGCTGATACGATAGATGCCATAGATAAGATTCTGAGAGTTTATCGTAAAAAAGATATGCCATTTGGAGGAGTGCAGATGATTTTTATTGGTGACTTATTCCAATTGCCTCCAATTGAAGGCGCAGAATGGAATGTTGTTTCAGAATTCTATGATTCCCACTATTTTTTCGATGCCGAGATTATTCATAAACTCATTGCAAATAATAGTCTGGTTTGTATCGAATTAGATAAGGTTTACCGGCAAACCGAGATTGAATTTATTGATATTCTCAATAGAATAAGAACAGGGAGTTATAGCACAGAAGATTTGAAAAGGCTGAATCAGAATATGATTGGTACAGAAAATCTGAACAATATGTTATCTGATAATCATATTATGCTTACCACGACAAATGCCAAAGTAGATTCCATTAATCATAATAAACTGGCAGAAATTGATTTTCCTGAGTTATCTTTTACAGGATTATCAGATGGAAATTTCCCGGAAGATTTGAAAATTGCCCCTCAGGAATTAACCTTAAAAGTTGGTGCACAAGTAATGCTATTGAAAAATACAGGCCGGAACTATAATGGTAAAATAGGCACGGTTGTTAAGTTTAGCGGCGATTTTATTGAAGTAACTTTTGATGGTGAAAGTGAACCACTGCAAGTAGGTTTAGTTATGTGGGAAAATATTAAATATACTTACAATAAAGAAAAGCATCTCATCGAACAGGATGTAATAGGGTCTTACATACAGTTCCCGCTGAAACTGGCCTGGGCTATTACTGTACATAAAAGTCAGGGCCTGACCTTCAATAAGGTAATAGCAGATGTTTCAAAGGCTTTTTCAGTTGGGCAAGTATATGTGGCTTTAAGCAGATGTACTTCGTTAAGTAATCTGAAACTAATCGGAACTTTGCAAAAGGAGGATATAAAAATTGACCAGAGGGTAGTAACTTTCTCAAGGAATCAAACGCCTGAAACCATTATTACAGGTTATTTAAATGAGAGTAAAATTGATACATTGTACGACACTTTCAAATCTCTTTTGTTTGATGCAAAAGTAGATGAGGTCTTTAAGATATTGCAGAATGTAGTTAACTTTCAGAATGACATTTTTGCTGTGGCTTTTATGGATTCTCTGCAAACATATATACGTAAACACGAGAATTATCAGCAAGCAATTAATAGTCTTATTAAAGCAAGCTTTGAGATTGCAAACGAGAGTAAAAAAATCGATTCCGTCACTACGAATAGCTACTTATTAAAAAATTATCTGGACGAATTAATCGAAGCAATTTTACCTTTATCAGAAAAATTAAAAAGTATACATGAAGGCCTGAAAATTCTTAAGAACGAAGACTTGAGATTCTCTCCTATAAAACCAAAGATTGATAAGCATTTAGAGTTCTGCGTTGAGGTATATTCAGAAAAACATATAGAATTTGATAGAGTAGATGAAGAATTGAAGAATTTAAAGGCCAGGTGGTTCCATTAAACTCTTCAATTCTTTATCTATCTCATCAACATTTCCAATTCAATTTCTGAATCTCATTCCCTCTTTGCTCTCCTAAGGCATTATTGGCCACACCCCCCAATATAGGCTCTGAAAGTGCTTCCATTCTGGGCTTCAAAGCCTGCCAGGAGGGTGATGGAATTACCTGCATTCATGGTCACGACTGAAGCAGATAAAACCTTGGTAGCAGTGTTGTTTTGGGTCTGAATAACAGTGGCAGCATCATACTTACCTGCCTGTATATTGCCAGATAAAGTTCGGTTATTCGGGCAGGGAGCACCTGTTTCTTCAACCAGTATATTATCTAAAAATAGTCTGTTCCCATTCCCCCCTACATCTTCAAAGACAATCTGCACGGCTCGCCCGGCAAAGGCTGATAAACTTACAGTCTCCTTTCGCCATTGGTTACATGCAGTAGGCGTAAACAAGGAAGTCTGGTCGGGTACAGTTGCAAGGTCGCTGCCAGCCTTATCATATACGAGTTGTTGCGTGCCATCGCAGGCAACAACCCATACACGCAATCTATCAAATTTGGTGGCGTCGTAGCGAGCATAGGCAACATCAAAAGTAAGCGTTGCTACATCCATATTGGTCATATCAATAATCCGTCTCAATCGGTCTATTTGCCCGGTATTATTAGTGGTACGGTTATCAATCATAGCCGAATTAGTATGACAAGTAGTACTCTGTGTAGTCCAGGCAACAGTACCGTTGTTCAGGTTCTCGTTTATCCAGTTAGCCAGATTCGATGTAAAGTTCTCATTTACTGCCTCAGCAATCTGCTTATTGGCATCATCAGGATAGGCATCATAGATGTCTTTTACACCATCATTATCTGTATCAATAGCTTTTATATGGTTAAGTAATGTTGTCAAAGCTGCTGGTGCATTTGTTGGCGAAGGGTTTCCTGCCTGATTCAGTGTACTTTCGCCGTGGCAGGAAGTACAGGTTCTTACCTCCCCTGGTCTGGCACTTAGCCACAAACGTTCTCGTACAATTCCTTTGTTGTTCAGGTCGGTCAATTGCCAGGTAATGGCACGCTTCGCAGGTACTACCATTGCAGCCGAGCCATCAGTATGTATATTGGCACTCCCTTGTGTGCCTGTTGTGGGCGGATTATACAACATGGCCGTAGGATCATGCAAAAACTGTGCAATACCACGTCGTCCGGCTCTTGGAGAATTAATTCCACCTATCCCCCGAATCTGATCAGACTGCAAAAACTGTAAATGTTTTACTTCATAAAGCGGTATTGTATCTGAAGAATTAGCTTTAACGGTCTTGTGTGCACTACCAAAAACTTTCAGATTAAAAGGTTGTTGCTCGTCTGCATCATCACGGCTTGTTACATCTCTTATGGCTAAAACTGCCAGATTGTTCCGACGAAGAAATTTACGGAAATCATGCAGGTTTACTCCGGCAGCGTTAAAAAGTGCTTGTTCGGACGCAGCCACATGTTCAACGCTCGTTGTCGGATTTTTAGGGCGAGGTCTGGCTCGTAACTCGACCGGATAAGTCTCCCAAAGCACTCCATTATAGGTGACAGAATCATCAGGACTCCACCACCAGACATTTTTAGTAATTCCTGCCCCTGTCAAAGCTGATGGATTGGCTATAAAATAACCGCTCGCTGTAGAATCTAATAATCGGATTCTGAAGTCATAATAGCTAACAGGATAGTTTAGAGTTCCGGTATTTTCTTCATATTTTGGCGATTGTGAATGAGCAGCTATCAGTTTTCCATCAGAAAGTGGAATTGGGTTACGGTACATTCCTGAATGGTTAGGTGATGGCGGATTATTATTATCTGGTACTCTTGTAGCCGGATGCGTAACATACTGAAATGTAATTTGTTCAGGATGCTGGCCCGGAGGAGCATTCACCTTTACCACCATTCCTGAACCATGTGTACCAAATTCAGGGGCTTCTATTCCATAATATATACCCGGAGTTACAGGTGACTCCTGAATATGAAACATGCTTCGGATTGGTGTAGGACTTATAGGCGTATAAAAGTCATGTATATTGGAGTCATTCGTGAAATTTGGTGTTATATAATGATCCATTTCGTGCCTGCCAAGGTGATTAAGAATCTCTAACTCACTACCATCTTCATTCATCATCCAGGGGTTAAATATATTGAAGTTCTGTGGGTTAGTGTCTTCCCATTGAGGCAATGCCAGTAAATCATCACGCCCGGGGCGTGGTTCGGGAAACACTTCTATATCAGTAGCGTTAGAATACTTGGTTGCCCCCGCTGTTTCATCTGAAAAATTAAATGTATTATAGATTGGCCCCTCTGTTGCATCTGCATCAGCTTGTTGGTCACGTTGTAGGTGATCCCATCTGGTAAAGATAACGCGCCCGGCACGGTCAATGATCGGAGTAAAATCACCTGACGGCGAATGAGTAAGCATATCTAAACCATCGGCCATAGAACAAGCCTTAGGGTCAAGTCGCCAGATACCTGTTACAATGGCTGAGGATTCGTATTCATCGTGCTGCGGATACAAATGAGCAGCCCCATTACGAGGTCGGTCTGATATAAAAAGAATACGGTCGTCGGTACCATATATCGGCTGAACATTGTTATAGTTTGCTGGTTGGTTTGGTACTTTTGTAATAACAGGAGTTTCGTTTTGGCCTAAACCCGTAATCTCATAAAGTTGCCAGAAATAAGTACCATATTGGTATCGGTTAGTTGAGGAGCCAATCACCATGCTGAATATGACTTTTGTGCCATCCCAATGCACTGATGGGTCACGCACAGCTATCGAGGTGGCCCCTTGAAAACCCGTTTGCCCGTATCCTGCTGCCTGAGTCAGGTTCCTTAATGTTCCGTTTGGATACCGGATATATAAGTCTCCGCCCCTTGGTGCTGCTTCGGTAGTACCCAGGTGATTCCCGAAAGTTTCTAATGAACTTGCAAAATCATTTGGACTAGGAATTTGCGTACAGAATACTACCGGATTGGGTAATGTTTGTGCTTTGGCAAATAAAGAGCAGAAAAATAACAGGCTAAAAGTAAAAATTCTTTTCATGATTTGTCTTATTGGATGCTTAGGAAAAAATCAATATCAAAGTTTAGTGTTTTGAATGATAATGTCTGAAAAACAGCAAGGTTTGTTATGAGTTTTTTACTAAGCGGCGTTTTTAAAACAAGGCTGTAAAATTTCGGAGGACTTCGTCAATATTGATAAGCAGTCAGAGCGAATGAATTTCACCTGAGCCTGTTGGCTCTATGGCTTAATACATATTTTCCTGAGAAAAATATACAAGCATAAAGTATCAGGAAGTTTTTCATGGCTTAAATTTTCATCAAAGGAACAATGCACGATAATAAAAGTCAATCACGGTTTGCCGTGATTTTGCAGTTAATGTAGCAGGTAAGCATCTGGTTCTGTTAAAAGTCCTTAAAACACCGACAAGTCTATTAGGCATTTTTCTATTATTAGTATGTTTGCCCAACCAAATCAGAAAACTCAAAATGAAGACTTTTGTAACAATATTCCTTACTATACTTACTATAAGCCTTTACGGGCAAACACCAAAGCCTCAATTCGATGGACATGCATGGAAAGCTCCTTACGAACTTCCGATTCCAAAGAACTGGACTATCGAGCGATTTCTTATTCCAATCAGTTTTGCTCCTCAGATTCCATACAAAGGCGTTGAAGATATTCGCTTTACTCCGGGTTGGGGCAAAGCCACCAGTGAGGAGTACTGGAGCTACGCGTTTTTGTGGTATCTGGATGGAGAGATAAAAATGAATGCCACGACAATCAATAACAACCTGAAAGCTTACTATACCGGACTTGTTAAAAGCAATGGTCGTTTTCTCCCGAGGATTACTCCTGTTGTGACTGCATTTAAAGAAATAAAGAAAGATAATGGTGATTTACAAACATACTTGGGTACTATCCAGATGACAGATTATATGGCTCAGGCGCCGATTACGCTTAACTGCAAGGCCCATGTAAAATCTTGTCCGGGAGAAAATAAAACCTTCATTTTTTACGAATTATCCCCTAAACCTTTGTCTCATAATATCTGGAAAAACCTAGATAAATTATGGATTGATTTTAGATGTAAAAAATAGTACTTTCTCAAATAACCTGGATATAAGTAAAACAGAATTACTTATCTTTGATTGAAGATTCTATTCTTAATAATATCTGAATCATGAACACAACGCCTGTAAGGTTAATCAAGATATTCTGTGTTATTAGCATTGTCTTATCTATATATGGGGCTTATGCTCATAAACCCGCTATAGCTATTAATCATAATCTCTCAGCTACTTCACAAACCAATCAACAACAAAAATCCAAATCAAAAAATACAGCTTCTCATATTATTTCAACCGGTAATACCTCCGATACTACTTTCATTCTTAAAATAGAAAATGAAAAAAGGGTAGTTGATGATGCATTAAAAGCAAAGTTAATACGTGAGTTGAAAGCGGCAATTATTAAATATCAGCTCAAAAAGCCTTATAAAATTGCTATGGGCTTTACAAAGGGAGCTAGAGAGGTAGAGACTTTTCTATTTGGAGAGCAAATCTTTTATACCCTAGCCGAAAGCGGTTTTACTATTACAGGCACTCCCATTGATATGCCTGACGAAGCACTAAATACCATACCCCAGATAAAAGTAATGAACACTACTATATACATCATTCTTTCTAAGATGTAATACTTGTTTTTTAAGAATTGTGATTTAAACTTTCTACTAGTAGTCGCTAAATAAAAAAAAGTGCAGTTATTTCTCGCTTTTTTCAAGTGTATAATATCTTCTCATTAGCTTTCGCAAATAATTAAACTCATATTATATATTATACAACATGAAAACATTAAAGATTTCACTGCTCTTTTTGTTAAGCACGAATCTTCTTCTTGCCCAAAGCAGTCTCGAGGTAGTCAACCCCTCTACCCTCCCTTCGGAATATGCTGTCAGAGGAATTATTTCTTCTCCTTCGGGAGGTATCAGTTCTGTCGCCATCAGGGGTATGCATAATACAACTACAGGTAATGGTATAGGGGTCTGGGGATCTCATGCCGGAAGTGGTTGGGGAGTATTTGGTACTTCGGTAAGTGGAATCGGTATTTTAGGACGAGTAGCTAATAATGGTACTGGTAAAGCCGGTAGATTTGAAAGTCTGAATGCAACTAATACCGATGCCAATACTTTCGAAGTTTATTCAATAGGAAACGGTAATATTCCGGATAATACTTTAGGTAATGCCTCTTCATTCAATTTATTTAATACAAATAGCGTAGGGGCTG
>CBIHRH010000240.1:0-7525 GCA_966212365.1 uncultured Emticicia sp.
GCAGAGTTTGATCAGTATATTTTCAATAAATTAAATCTGAATTACTCGAAACAGATATGGAAAAAGTGCCATCTGTACCAGATTCCATTAATCTACGCTTCTTCGGCCGCTACTTATGGAAACGGTGAGTTTGGCTATGATGATAACGAATTGCAGATTCCACAGTTGAAGCCGCTGAATCCTTATGGAGAATCAAAGAATGAGTTTGATAAATGGGCTTTATTACAAAAAGATGCACCATTCTTTTGGGCAGGCTTGAAATTCTTCAACGTTTTTGGTCCTAATGAATACCATAAAGGCAGAATGGCTTCGGTCATTTTCCATTCATACAATCAGATTAAATCAACCGGAAGAATCAAACTTTTTAAATCACATCGCCCCGATTTTAAAGATGGCGAACAAATGCGGGATTTCGTATATGTAAAAGATTTAGTGGAAGTTTGTATCTATCTGATGCACTCACGTCGTAACTCCGGTATATATAATTTAGGTACGGGTAAAGCACGTACTTTCTTAGATTTAGCTAAAGCGACTTTTACTGCTTTAAATCTTGAGCCCCAAATTGACTTCATAGATACCCCAGTTGATATACGTGATAAATACCAATATTTCACTCAGGCCAATATGAGTAAACTGCGCCTGATAGGTTACAAAAAACCGTTTACTTCTTTGGAAGATTCAGTACAGGATTATGTAAGCAATTATTTAGTTGGAGATAATTATCTTTAAAATCTTCATTTTATCCTCCTTTTCTTACTATTTTTGCAATTCATTCGTTTGCAAGCCTGATATACGGGTTTAGAGATATTACGTTGTTACGAATAAAGCGATAGGCAGTTATTAAACATTACTACTGTCTTAAAGACTCGGAACTGAACATTTAGATGAAAAATATTCGCAATTTCTGCATTATTGCACACATTGACCACGGCAAAAGCACACTTGCCGACCGCCTTTTACAATCTACTAATACTATTTCGGACCGTGAGATGCAAGCCCAGGTGCTTGATGATATGGATTTGGAAAGAGAACGTGGGATTACAATTAAGAGCCATGCCATTCAAATGAATTATAAATTTGAAGGGCAGGAGTATATATTAAATCTGATTGATACTCCGGGTCACGTCGATTTTAGTTACGAGGTTTCCCGCTCAATCGCAGCATGTGAAGGTGCATTGCTAGTTGTTGATGCTTCACAAGGAATTGAAGCACAAACCATCAGTAATTTGTTTCTGGCTTTAGACCATGATCTGGAAATCATTCCGGTCCTGAATAAAATTGACTTACCGGGCGCAATGCCCGAAGAAGTAAAAGACCAGATTGTAGACCTGATTGGTTGTGATAGAGACTCTATTATTCCGGCAAGTGCTAAGGAAGGTATCGGTATCAATGAAATTCTGGCGGCTATTATTAATCGTATACAGCCACCAAAAGGAAATCCGAGTGCTGAATTGCAAGCCTTGATTTTTGATTCTACTTTTAATTCATACCGTGGTATTGAAGTAATTTTCCGTGTAAAAAACGGTCGCATATCTAAAGGTGATAAAGTAAAATTTGTAGCTACGGGCAAAGAATATATTGCTGATGAAGTAGGAATTTTAAGATTGACTAAAGAACCTCGTGATTATGTAGATACCGGAGATGTAGGTTATATTATCTCAGGTATTAAAGTAGCGAAAGAGGTAAAAGTCGGTGATACAATTACTCACTCTGAAAACCCGACAAAAGAAGCCATTAAGGGCTTTGAAGAGGTGAAACCAATGGTATTTGCCGGAATCTACCCGGTTGATACTTCTGAGTTTGAGGATCTGAGAGAGGCCATGGAAAAGCTGCAATTGAACGATGCGGCACTCATCTGGGAGCCTGAAACATCAGCCGCTTTGGGCTTTGGTTTCAGATGTGGTTTCTTAGGTATGTTACACATGGAGATTGTACAGGAGCGCTTAGAACGTGAGTTCGACATGACTGTGCTAACAACCGTTCCATCTGTGCGCTTCCATGTAATTGATAAAAAAAGTGAGATTATGGAAGTTTCTGCACCATCAGAAATGCCTGATCCTAACTATATTGATTGGATTGAAGAACCTTTTATTAATGCACAGATTATTACTGCCTCTGACTATGTAGGACCAATTATGGGTCTTTGTATGGAAAAAAGAGGCATTCTGAAAAATCAGGTTTATCTGACGGCTACCCGTGTAGAATTGACTTTTGAAATGCCACTTTCGGAAGTAGTATTTGATTTCTTCGACAAACTAAAAACTATATCAAGAGGCTATGCTTCATTAGATTATCATCTGATAGGCTACCGTGAATCTAATCTGGTAAAACTGGATATTCTGTTAAACGGTGACCCGGTTGATGCCCTTTCAGCTATTGTACACCGTGATAAAGCGTACGATTGGGGTAAAAAATTATGTGAGAAACTCCGTGAACTTTTACCTCGACAACAATTTGAAATTGCTATTCAAGCAGCTATCGGGGCCAAAATCATTGCCCGTGAAACCGTAAAAGCCCTACGCAAAGACGTAATTGCCAAGTGTTACGGAGGTGATATTTCACGTAAGCGTAAACTTTTGGAGAAACAGAAAAAGGGTAAGAAGAGAATGCGTCAGATCGGAACTGTGGAGGTGCCACAAGAAGCATTTATGGCTGTATTAAAGATTAGCTAAAAATAAATGCCCTTCCTGATTATACTGACGGAGGGGCTTTTTATTTCGGGCCTGAAATAGAATCATATAAAGTTTTTGCTGGAATATTAATGACATTCACAGACTTTATTATAATTTTGGGCATCGAAGAAATTTGTTAAAACCGATTCTAAGTAAAATCAATAAATTGCTGAAGGCTACGTAACTTTTTATTCAGCTATAATGTTCTGATAAAGGTACACTAACCGTTGCAGCAAAATCATTAATCCAAAACCAAGCAAATTTTTAAAATGGCAGAAGTAATCCGAATGCCCAAGATGAGCGACACCATGACCGAAGGTGTGATTGCAGCATGGCATAAAAAAGTTGGAGATACTGTAAAATCAGGCGATATTTTAGCAGAAGTTGAAACAGATAAAGCTACTATGGACATGGAATCATATAGCGAAGGAACTTTGCTATATATCGGCGTAGAAAAAGGGCAATCTGTTCCGGTTGATGCTATTATGGCAGTAATCGGCAAGCCTGGTGAAGATTATCAAAGCCTTTTAAGTGGAGGGGGCTCTGCACAACCGGCTGAAGCACCGAAAGAAGTTGCTCCGGCTCCTCAACCTAGTGCACCAGCGGCTCCGGCAGTGGATGCATCAAATATCAAAGCTAAAACAGTACAAATGCCTCTTTTGAGTGATACCATGACAGAAGGGGTAATACATGCATGGTTGAAAAAAGTAGGTGACAAAGTAAAATCTGGTGATATTTTGGCTGAAATTGAGACAGATAAAGCTACTATGGAATTGGAAGCGTACGAAGATGGTATATTATTGTATGTAGGTGTTGAAGCCGGGCAAGCGGCAAAAGTAAACGATGTAATTGCCGTAATAGGTGAAGAAGGTGCTGATTACAAGGCTCTTCTAAGTGCTGGAAGTACTCCTGCCCAACCTGCACAGCAAGAAACTAAAGCAGAACAACCTGCTGCCACTTCTACTCCGCAAGCAACGAGTACGCCTGAACCAAATGTATCAGCTAACAATGGCCGTATTTTAGCTTCTCCTTTGGCGAAACGTTTAGCAGAAGAAAAAGGAATTAATTTATCGGAAGTAAATGGTTCAGGTGAAGGCGGAAGAATTGTCAAAAATGATGTTGATAGCTTCCAGCCAAAAGCTAAACCTGCTACCACTGCACCAAGCCAGGCTACAGCCCCTGTGGTTGCAGCGGCGCCTGCAGGTCAGGAAAGTTACGAAGATGTACCACTTTCGCAAATGCGTAAGACCATCGCCCGTCGCTTGTCTGAATCTAAATTCTCTGCGCCTGAATTCTATCTAACCATGGAAATCACGATGGATAAAGCTATCAAGGCAAGAGAAGCCATGAATGAAATTTCTCCGGTGAAGATTTCGTTCAATGATATGGTGATTAAAGCTGTTTCTGCGGCATTAACCAAACACCCAATGGTAAATGCTTCATGGTTAGGTGATAAAATTCGTAAAAATCATCATGTGCATATAGGTATGGCTGTAGCGGTAGAAGAAGGTCTTTTAGTACCTGTTATCCGTTTTGCCAATACTAAAACACTTTCTCAGATTGCAGCAGAAACCAAAGATTTAGGTGGTAAAGCCAAAAACAAGCAATTGCAACCAAAAGATTGGGAAGGTAATACATTTACAGTAAGTAACCTGGGAATGTTCGGTATTGAGCAGTTTACTTCAATCATCAACCCTCCTGAATCTTGTATTCTGGCTGTTGGTGCAATCAAAGAAACAGTTGGTGTAAAAGACGGTCAGTTCTTTGTAACAAATATCATGAAACTGACGCTTACTTGCGATCACCGAGTAGTAGATGGCGCTACTGGTGCTGCATTTATGGTTACTTTGAAACAATTATTAGAAGAACCATACAAATTATTGGTATAAATGTCATTCAAAGCATATCAATTAAAATCTCTGATAAATCCCTCATTGAAAATATGGGGGATTTATTGCTTTTTAGTATTAGCAATTCCTTCTTATGCACAGGAAACACCTCAGCAAAGGCTTACCAGGTTTTTTACCTGGGTAGGCAAACCAGAGCAATTACCTGATGAAAATGAATGCTTTGATGGAGAAGGGATGGATATTATAAAAATTAACAGTAAATGCCTGCAAAACTATCTGACTGCAATTCAGAAGACCGGATTGTTTTCGAGTATTTATATGAAGAATTTAAAAACTGAGTTTGCCGAAAAGCAAGCTATTATAGCCAAAAAGGATACTGCTGAAAGGATGGACTATGATAGATATTTGCTATCACAGGACCCTCCTACCACTGCGCAAATGCTTTTTGCTTTAAGAAACAGTTCTTCAACTAAAATAGACAAAACAAAGGCCAAAGTAACAGTGAATATCAAAAAGCCTTATATACAAACGCTGATTTATAATTTTGATTTAGAAGAAAACATCTGGAAGATTTCTTCTATAGAATCTAAAGACTAAGATGGAAAAAATACACGCAACAACTGTCCTTGGAATCATTCATAATGGTAAAGTAGCTCTGGGAGCTGACGGACAGGCCACCATGGGCAATACGATTGCTAAAAGCAATGTTAGAAAAGTAAGAAAACTATTTGGGGGCAAAATATTAGCAGGCTTTGCCGGCTCAACTGCTGATGCATTTACGTTGATTGAGCGCTTTGAGGAGAAGCTTAACGCTTACGGTGGTAATATGAAACGTGCAGCCATAGAACTGGCTAAAGATTGGCGAATGGACAGATATCTCCGTAAATTAGAGGCAATGTTAATAGTAGCCAATGAAATTGAGCTCCTGGTTATTTCAGGTACTGGTGATGTATTAGAACCTGATAATCAAATTGCTGCTATTGGTTCGGGAAGTATGTTTGCACAATCGGCAGCGATAGCTTTAAAGAGACATGCACCACAATTAAGTGCGCATGAAATGGTACAGGAAGGGTTAAACATAGCGGCAGATATTTGTATCTACACCAACCACAATATTATTATTGAGACACTTTAATAGCTGATTTTCAGGGATACCACCTTATGAAGCAATTCTAAGGTGGTTTTTTATTGTAGATTTATATCCAATAGCAGATTTATTGAATTGAGCTAAGTTTCTTCTCAGGGTACCTATCAAAAATATAATCTTCCTGATCATAAAACTGGTCAGATAATACCAACAAAACAGCGTTTTCAGAGAAATCGTACATCTCATGCCAATCCTTCGGGTCGAGCAATAAACACATATCAGGAGCATCTAAATCATACACATGCTGTTCTTCACCATCATCAACAAAAACCTTACAACTTCCACTTACACAAGTTAAAGCGTTATTAGCCAGTTTATGTCTATGACCACCTCTTATTTGATTTTCCGCATCATAAATATAAAAAATCCTCTTGATGCCCTCAGATAATATTTTTTCAAAAACCGTCAGACTTCCCTTTTCCGATGAAAACGTTTGTAAATGAAATAGTTTTGCCATAAGGCTCTTTTTGGCTTAGTTATAATAGTTAAAAATTGCGAGTATAATGTAAAATAAAGGCTTTTTTTTATAATTTAAAAGCCTTGCACCCTAAATTGAATTAAAATTACTCTTTTCTTATTTAACACCCACACGGGAACTTCATTCGTAACGCTCTATTTTTATCTACAAAGTTGCTCCATGAGGTTGGTTTTGGAATAAAAACTACTCTCCCCGCTCCCGGAAACACAGTACTTTGTGTAGGTTGTCCTATTTTATTAACAATTTGTTTATACATTTTTTCCGGAATCAAATCAATACATAAATTGATACCTGCAAAATCGTTATATTGAAAATACTTAACAAAGTATGCCAGTTGTTCCTCCGAAAACTCGTTAACAATCCTTGATGCATTCTTCCAATCTCTGGAGTCTGGTTCGGTCAGATTTCCTATACCTATGTCAACAAAGCCCTTAATCGCAGCCGGGTGAATACGACTATAATACCCTCCAATAACCTTTTTATGATGAAAACGCCTTAAGGCATATACATTACACGTTTTCTGAAAAATCGGACAAAGATTCTCTTTTAAACCTGTTCCATCCCCTCCTACCACACAAAACGGAAAATCTAAAACTGCTTCACCTTTTTGCTTTTCAACTGCAGACATATAGTTGAAGAAATTCCTATCAACTATATAGGTTTCTTTATTGTATAAAAATTGATAAACAACTACTCCTTCTATCAAAAATAGCATCAATAAAGTACCTATCAATATTTTATGAGCTTTTATCTTATATAAATCAAGTGGCAATAGAAAGCAGCAAAAAATAACCGGTAAAATCGAGGTAAATCTTGATGGCACTCGGTTAAAAGTCCCCCAGGGAAAAACCTTTAATGTCGGGACTCTATTCGGGTGATAGAAGGTTGAGATAACCAATAAAATCACCAGGGGTAAAAATACCAACCAATATTTCTTCCAATTCGAAAAATAACCAATAATACCAAGACCCAAACAAAACCACCCGGGGCTACCAGAACCCAAACCCTCGGGCATATCTCTCAATATTTCAGTCAATGGATTTTGTGTAGCATTAAAAAAAGGGAAATAGGGAAACAGCATTCTTAACGGGTGACTCCAAAGGTGCGGTGACTGTGCACTATTAAAATGCAATGACTGCGACTCTTGGTAAATCTGCCACACAATTGGTAAGTAAAAATATAGTACCAAAAGTGATGGAACTGCCATTAGTAAATAAAGACCAGGACTTACCCTAATTTCCTTAAACCAATGACTTAGATATTGTAATAATTGATTCTCTTGACGAGTAAACCTTTTAATTAACACAACAGCTATAACCAATAAACTTAAAACGAAACTCGTTAAAGCAAATCCACAGACATAGCCTAAGTTCATTCC
>CBIHRH010000241.1:0-7521 GCA_966212365.1 uncultured Emticicia sp.
AGAAATTTATTCTCATCTTCAAAAGCCGTCAAATCAATGACAGTTTCTACATGAAAATTCTTTCTTAAATCTTCAATAATATCAGGTCTACGTTCTAAGCGGCGGTTTTCAGCTTGCATTGGGTACAAGCAAACTTTACCGCTATGATGAAACGATACCCAGTTATTCGGAAAGATGCTATCAGGTGTATAAGGCTTGGGCGTATCTTCATAGACCATTACATTCACGCCAATAGCGCGCAGTTGGCTTACCATAATATCAAACTCCCTTAAGGCATTTTCCTGCGTAATTTCAAGGTCTAATGCCTGAGAATCGGTGTCCTGAAACGCATTGCTTTCGGCAGTTTGCAGATTAAAAGCAAAGTTTACCGGACGAATCATTAAGATATTTGAAGTGGCTTGGTCTTGCATGAAGTGTAAAGTTTTAAATCTATTGAGTGATTTAGTAATTGTCTCGGACTTTGATTTAGCTGATTTAATGATTACACTGAAAAATTGATTTGATTACATTTTAATAAATTGAATTAAAATCGGTTAAATCAAATCAATCAGGTAAATCAAAGTTCAAGGCTAAATTCTCATGCCATTTCCATTTCGTCAACTCTTACTCTGTGTCCATCTAAAAAGAAACGGATTCGGTTTGAGGCTGTTTCAAGTTCTTCGGCTGATGGCAGGAATACAATGCGGAAATGGTCATTTTTAACATAATTAAAACCGGTCCCTGAAACAACCAATACTTTTTGTTCTGACAATAGGTCAAAAACAAATTGTTCGTCGTCTTTAAATGAGAATTTCCTCAAATCAATTTTCGGAAACAGGTATAACGCACCCTTAGGCTTTACACAGGTAACACCCGGAATATCAGTTATTTTATAATGAATCAAATCACGTTGTTTGCATAGTCTACCCTCAGGTGCTACCAGATCGTTGATACTTTGATACCCCCCCAAAGCCGTTTGAATAGCATATTGTGTGGGCACATTGGCGCATAAACGCATACTGGCTAATAGGTTAAAGCCTTCTACAAAAGACTTAGCTTTTTGAACTGCGCCACTCAGAATCACCCAACCTCCACGGAAACCTGCTGCCCGGTAGTTTTTAGATAATCCGCCGTAGGTCATAATGAATACATCGTCGCTCAAAGTAGCAATCGGAATATGTTTGTTTCCGTCATAAAGGATTTTATCGTAAATCTCGTCGGAGAAGATAATCAGATTATGCTCAGCTGCCAATTTTACAATCCCTTCCAATACCTCTTTGCTATAGACGGCTCCTGTTGGATTGTTTGGATTAATAACGACAATACCTTTGGTCTTGCGATTGATTTTACGACGAATATCATCTAAATCAGGATTCCAGTCAGATTCTTCATCGCAGATATAATGCACAGGTTTACCACCTGAAAGCGCTACCGAGGTTGTCCAGAGTGGATAGTCAGGAGAGGGGAGAAGAATTTCATCGCCTTCATTCAATAGCGCCTGCATGGTCATTACGATCAATTCGCTTACTCCATTGCCAATAAAAATATCATCAATAGTTACACCATGAATACCAATTTGCTGGGTATAATGCATAATAGCCTTGCGGGCTGGAAAAATACCCAAATGATGTGAATACCCCTGCGCATTGCGGATATTCATAATCATATCATATATAATTTCGTCGGGAACGTCAAAACCAAATGGTGCAGGATTACCAATATTCAGATTGATAATTTTTTGCCCCATTGCTTCCAGTTGTTGTGCTTTGTCAAAAACAGGTCCACGGATAGCATAACTCAGGTTATTCAGGCGATTGCTTTTATTGATTGGCTGTTGCATACGCTTATGTGATAAAAATACATACAAAATTAATTAAAATTTATGCGTCTTAAGACAAAAGAACACAAAAAAGGTCGAGAAGCAAGTACTTCCCGACCTTTTTATAATGATTGTTAGACTTTTACACCCTTTTTTTAACTATTCGCGCAGCTTTTCAAGCAATTTCTTGTTGAAACTCTGTTCGGTACGCTTTAATTCGGCATACTGTTTTGGTGTAATAATTTTCAAAAGTTTCGCCATATATTCTTCATCCAATTCTATCTCTTTCTTTCTGATAGCCAATGTCTGACGTTGCGACGAAATGATTTTATCGTCGGTAGCCGTGGTGGCACTTGATTCATCTAAAGTTCTTTTGATACTTCTTCTGAGGTCAAATTTCTTGCTTTGGTATTCGTTATATACCGACCAGAACTGCGAAGCCTGTTCTGTTGTAAGGTCTAAGTTTTCAGTAATCAGGCCAATCTTAGCAGTTTGTATTTTTTCGAATCTTTCGTTCTTTAACCCTTGTCGGTTCTGTGAAAACGAAAGCATCGGAATGGCTAAAATAATAATTATTAATTGTTTCATAACTGTTGGTTTTATCTTGTGTGTAATGGATTCCAGTACACTATATATCTTCTTCTAAATCCTGACTTTCGAGATGTTCTAAAATATCTTTTTTATTAATATTCAAATCATCTAAGATCTTTGCTTCCGATTCTTTTGGCAAAGCAGTTGCATTGGTTGTGATAGCCTCATACTCCAACAAGCCTAAATCCTGCGTTGCTAAGTAACTATTAATTTCGTCTTTGCTTAAGGCTTCCATCGCCGATTCTGAATCTGATTTACTGAATTGTGGCACTGCAAGTCCCAGACCAATTAACAATACAATACTAGCTGCTGCCGCCCACATGGTTCTGCCTTTCTGCCACCAATTTACTTTAATTACCTTCGTTTCTTCTTGCGTTTTGCTGAGAATACGGGTAGGTAATTCGTCAAAATAATTGGCAGGTACTTCAAAAATATTCTTACGTTCAATACTTTCAACTCTTACGGTTGCCCTGATGCTTTCTTCGGCATTTTCAAAGTAACCTTGTGGCACTTTAAAAACATTTACTTTTGGTAAGTTCTCTAATCTGATTTCCTGTTTTTCAAGGTCTGCAATCCGATTCATGATTCTTGACGACAGCGTATCGAAGTAATTGTCAGGAACAGCAAAGTTGTGTTTTTTGCCGAAGCTCACTACAGGCTCTTCAGAGAATGCGATTCTTTCCTGAATAGAAACAGACAAAGTATCGAAGTAGCCTTCAGGTACTTTGAATATGTTTATTTTAGGAAGTTCTTCTATTTTGATTATCTCTTTCATACTACTGTGGAGAGCCGGGTAGTGTTATCCTGCTCTTTTAAGCCTTTTAACTAATTATTGATTAATTGTTTTTTTGACAATTGAATTTTTAAAAGGTTTAAAAAACTATGACTCTTTATTTAAAAAATCTTCAATTTTTTTCACGGCCAGATGATAAGATGCCTTCAAAGCCCCCACAGATGTGCCGGTTATTTCGGCAATATCTTCATATTTCATGTCTTCGTAGTATTTCATATTAAATACTAATCGTTGTTTATCGGGGAGTTGTAGTAGCGCTTTTTGTAGTTTTAGCTGAATTTCATCACCCGAAATATAATCTTGTGAAATCGAACTTTCCAACGTATTCAGCAAATCCATGCTATCCTCATTCTCCGTTTCAAGCGGAACATGATTCTGACGACGTTTCTTTTGTAAAAAATTCAATGATTCGTTGGTAGCAATTCTATATATCCAGGTATATAATTGGGCATCGCCTCTGAAATTCTGTAGACCCTGCCACACCTTAATAAAGGTTTCCTGCACCACATCGTCGGCATCGTCGTGGTCGATTACCATTTTACGGATATGCCAGTAGATTTTCTGCTGATATTTTTTTAGCAGCAACTCAAACGCATTCCGACGTTTATCCGGGTCTAATATTAAATTAACTAACTCTTGGTCTGAAATCTGCATTTTACAGAAAATAGGTTGTTTTGTGTGAGTTTCTCCTCACCCCGACCCCTCTCCCTCGGGAAAGGGGCTTAAAAGTCTTCTTTTATATAGCGTCTGCCCTGAAAAAGAAGAAGTAGACTTTTAAGTCTTTTAATTTAAAAGCCCCTCTCCAATTGGAGAGGGGTTGGCGTGAGGTGTAACTAATAAAACAACCAATCTATTTTATTGTTTTCTTTGAATCGCTTTTAATGCTTTTTCAACAATGTTTTTTGCTGAAAGGCCATATTTTTCCATCAATTGCGCAGGTGTACCTGACTCTCCGAATGAATTTTCTACAGCTATATACTCCTGTGGCGCTAAGAAATTCTTAGCCAGGGTTTGTGCAACTGCATCACCTAAACCACCATTGGCCTGATGTTCCTCACATGAGACCACACATCTGGTTTTACGAACGCTCTTTAAGAGGGCTTTTTCGTCCAAAGGTTTAATGGTATGAATATTCAGGATTTCTGCGCTGATGCCTTGTGCCTCCAAGATTTCAGCAGCCTGAATCGCTTCCCATACCAGGTGGCCTGTTGCAACGATGCTTACATCTTTACCTTCGTTGACCATCCAAGCTTTACCAATTTCAAACTTCTGATCTGGTGCTGTGAAAACAGGAACCACCGGACGGCCGAAACGTAAGTAAATCGGGCCTTTCCAGTTAGCAGCAGCAATGGTCGCAGCTTTCGTCTGGTTGAAATCGCAAGGATTGATAACCGTCATATTTGGCATAGCACGCATCATGGCCAAATCTTCAAGAATCTGGTGCGTAGCACCGTCTTCTCCCAAAGTAAGCCCTGCGTGAGATACTGCAATTTTTACATTTTTATCTGAATAAGCTACCGACTGACGAATCTGGTCGTAAACTCTACCTGAACCGAAGTTGGCAAAAGTAGTAGCAAACGGAATTTTACCGCCAATCGTTAATCCGGCAGCAACACCTATCATATTGGCTTCGGCAATACCGCATTGGATAAATCTTTCAGGATTTTCTTTAATGAATGTATCGATTTTGAGAGAGCCCACAAGGTCGGCACAAAGAGTGACTACATTAGGATTCGTTCTGCCCAGTTCGGTCATACCCGCACCAAAGCCTGAACGTGTATCTTTTTTCTCGGTGAATGTGTATTTTGTCATAAACGCTGATTAATCGTTAGCTATGAATTTTACTTAATGATTGTAATTTGTTTATAAAATATCTGGCACTCGGGCAATTTGGGTGATTGGCTGCGTTTTCGATGGAAAAATTTGCCCGTAACATCTTTTTTGCTAAAAATGGTTTACTACCACCAAATCCTTTGCCATTATTAATCACTACTATTTCTTTGAGCGGTTCTTGAATACTTTCTGGATTAATAACACAAATTTCTTTATTGAATGCCCTGTATAAAGCATCGCTATCAGCTAAATACCATGATTCGAATTCCTTTACTGCAACTACAACGACCTCGTTTTCTATTATATTAACCTTATTTTTGTGTACTACTAAACACGGCTCTTTATCTAAATCTATTAAAGCTATTATAAAATCAACTCCAAGTGTCAACATAAAGGCTCTATGTGATTCAAATCTATCTTCAAAAAACTGGTTTATTGAGCCTGTTTCTTGTACACTTATCAATGCAATATTATATGAGTTCAATAAGTTTTTGAAATTCTCACCATTTAAGATAATCGTTTCAGATTCTCCTTCGCATATAATACCCAGTCTTACCATGGCAAGCCACCTCCTAAAGCATTGGATAACCACGCTTCATCCATAGGTAAACCATGTAAATTAAAATCTTCACCAAATTGCTTAATTTGAGTCTGTCCTTCAATTTTATTTACCAATATAATCTCTTTCGGCTCTAAAACAGAGGCCAGGGTTTGAGAGTGAGTATTCAGCCAGATATAATGCCCCTTTTCTTCGCAAGCATCCCTGAAAAAATTAACTAACTCTTTAACTACTTTAGGATGAAGGCCATTTTCTGGTTCTTCAATGCAAAGAAATTGAGGTTCTTCTGATTGGAAAACTGCAGTTAGTAAACAAAGAATATTGTAAGTGCCATCAGAAATTAGTCTTTTTGGAAAAGGTTTTTCATAGTACTTTTGGTAAATTGATAGGTCATCATTACCACTTAATTCATTATTCCGAACTTCAATTTTATCAAATTCAGGAATAAATAGTTCAAGCCATTCAATAATTTCTTCTCGAATGTTTTTATTTTCAAGTAGCCTTCTTAAAACTTTTTCAAGATTATAGGCGGATAGCGATAAAAAATTCTCTGAAGTTATTTTTTGTTTTTCAAATTCAGATTTTCCAATAAATATTCTATGAAAATTATTAAGTTGGTTTAAATGAAGTTTTTTAACTTCATTATACATTTTCTCGCTTTCATCAAATTCAACTCTCCTTGTTGATATTCTGGTAAGTTCTCTATCTGTCTTAAATTCATCATTAATAAACCACGTGTGCCTTTTATAATCACTTCCATTATATTGGAATAATAATGTTATATGAAATGATTCTTCTAGGGAGTTCTGTTTATTAAAATTTAAGATTGTTTTTCGCCCTCCAAAAATATCTTCAGCATTATCATTTTTTGCAAAATGTGCAAACTCCAAAGCCTCAAAAATATTAGACTTTCCGCTTCCATTAGGACCTACAAAAACGGTAAAAGGATTCGGCTCGTTGATGGTTATATCAACAATGGATTTGAAATTCTTAATATTTAAAGACTTTATTTTCAAGCGAATTCTTCTAATATTTTATCAATAATCCCCAATAGTACCGGTAGTTACCAATTGATTCAATGCTACTTGTAATTGTTCGTCGTTAGGAGCAACGCCGTGCCATTTGTGGCTACCCATCATATAGTCTACTCCTGCACCCATTTCTGTTTTCATCAATATCATGATTGGTTGGCCCTTACCTGTCAGACGTTTGGCTTTACGTAATCCGGCAATTACCTGATCCATATCGTTGCCATCTTTAATTTCCATCACATTCCAGCCGAAAGCCTTATATTTGGCTTTTAAATCACGGTTGTTCATTACCTTTACTGTTGGACCGTCAATCTGCTGACCATTCAAATCTATAATTGCAATCAGATTATCTGTTTTGTGGTGAGGTGCTGCCTGCGCGGCTTCCCATACCTGTCCTTCCTGTTGCTCACCATCGCCCATCAGGCAATAAACCAGGTTTTTATCACCATTCAGGCGTTTGGCTAAAGCCGCTCCGATAGCTACCGAAAGACCTTGTCCTAACGAACCTGATGCCACACGGATGCCCGGAAGGTGTTCATGCGTAGTAGGGTGCCCTTGTAGTCTTGAATCAATCTTACGGAATGTGGCTAACTCCTTTACATCAAAATATCCTCTACGAGCCAAGGTTGAATAAAACACAGGCGAAATATGTCCGTTTGAAAGGAAGAATAAGTCTTCACCTTTTCCGTCCATATTAAAAGAGAGATAGGTGTCTTTACCCTTTCGGTTGTTAATTTTCATTTGTTGAAAATAAAGGGCAACAAATAAATCGGTACAACCTAAAGAGCCTCCCGGGTGTCCGGACTGGCAGGCATGCACCATTCTAACAATATCCCGGCGTACTTGTACCGCAATTTCTCGTAGTTCTTGGTTTTGCATTTAAAGAGATTTATTAAGTGTCAAAAAAACAATTAAT
>CBIHRH010000242.1:0-7507 GCA_966212365.1 uncultured Emticicia sp.
TATTTGATGCAGGCGTAGCCAAAACAGCACATTTTTAAATGAAAGGAATAATCCTAAACAACTTCTATATACTTATAATACAAACCTACATAAATCAAATCGATTATTTACATCAGGTATACATCTAAAACACAAATATGAAGAAATGGTTAAGCAACTTGTCTTAAATTTAATTTCAGCTCAGTTGTATAAAAATTATCTTTTTCTTCTACTTTTAATGAGTGCTGTTCAGGATAAAGCAATTCTAATCTTCTTTTTACATTGGTCAGGCCAATACCCGAAGCCCCATCTTTTACTTCCTGTACATCGGTGTTAAACTTATTGGTCACTTTAAAAAACAACTGATTTTCAATTGTTTGTAGTTCAACCCGGATAATAGGTTTTTCTATCATACCCACGCCATGTTTAAACGCATTTTCTACAAATGGAATCAGTAACATAGGTTCTATATTTTTACTAAACGTTGGAGCCTTCACCGAAAAATCTATATCTACATAATCTCCGAATCGTAATTTCTGTAAGTCGATATAGTTTTGCAGATACTTCACTTCATTATCCAGAGAAATCTGTTTATCGTCTTTTTCATAAAGCATATAGCGAAGCAAATCCGACATCTTTAATAAAACAGGTTCAACCAGATTTGATTTTTTTCTATTTAAAGCCACCAGACTATTCAATAAATTGAACATAAAGTGTGGAGAGATTTGAGAGCGAAGAAACGATAGTTCAGACTTTAATCTTTCATGCTCATTATCGCGCTTAGAACTTTGTTGTCTCTGGTAGTCAGTAAAGAAACTATAAGAAGCGCTAATACCAAAAATATATAAGTATTGAAGGAAACCGTTTATATAAAACAGGGTCTGGTTAATATCATTGCCTACAAAATTCACACGTGCCAGAAAACGCCCGACAAGCAATACAGCAATAACCAGAATCAGATAAATAAAGTATCGGATAGGTTTTTGTTTATAAACCTTTGGGAAAAGGTATTCGGAGTGAAAATAAAACAGGATAATAGCCGAAAACGATGCATAAGCCCAATAATAGCCATTGCTATAAGGATTAATCTGTGGTCTTGAACTATCTCGCAGATTGATGTTCAACTGCGGCAAGGCTGTATAACCTAACCACATAATGATATGAAGGAATGGGTATAAGTACCTACTTTTAAACATTTGTTTCGGTTTTCAATACAATTTAGAATTATTTACGCACAGAGAAATACTTTTAAGATAAAGCGGTGATGGATGAAGACCATTTTTATAATTGTATAGACTTACAATTATAGTAAATTACAGCATTGTTAATCATTCCCAAATAACTAAATCTACGAATTTGACCTTAAAAGTTATTTAAATTTTAATGAAAAGCCATATACTGAATAGTCATTTCAATATATGGCAGTTCGTGGAATTTTATTATCTATTGCAATATTGGCAATTTTTCAGTCTTTATCTTCTACTCTTAGTGCCAATAAGCCTGCTAAAATCATAGATGCACCACCCAAAACGATGGTATTCATTGTATTCGCTCCAAATACTTTCATCGTAAAAAAACCTAAGATAGTTGCTGCCACAATTTGTGGAATTACTATAAAAAAGTTGAATACTCCCATATAATATCCCATTTTATTGGCAGGCAATGCTCCTGAAAGAATGGCATATGGCATTGATAATATACTTGCCCAGGCTATCCCAACCATTGCCATAGAAAGGATAATTAATTGAGGATTAGTTATAAAATAAATAGAAATCAGACCTATACCACCAATAATCAGGCAAATCATATGCGTAATTTTACGATTAGTTCGCAAGGCAATTAAAGGGATAATAAAGGCAAATAAAGCCGCTACACCATTTCTCACACTCGAGCAAACATTTAGCCAGTCAGCGCCGTCATTATATTCGTGCTTTACCCTCTGTAATTCGCTTACTTCTTCGGCACTCAGGGTATTTTCTTTATTTTCTTCAAAATAATTGGCCAGATTTATTGAAATCGTCACAGGGTTCTGATTAGCCCTGTATTCGTTTATTTCATTAATATCAGCCTGCAATGACTTGAATATTTTAGAGTCCTTTGCATTCAATTGAGGTGATTGTAACTTAGCCTGTAGAGCAGTCTCCATTTTAGTTACCAGCGCCTTTTCTACTTTCATATTGTACTTGGCACTTGTAACAGCATTTGTACTGTAAATCCACATGGCAAATAGGCCAAACCAGGTAAAAAACTGTACAACTGCCAATTGAGCCATGGTTTTTGGCATTTTAAAAATACCGATAAAGGTCTCTCTGAACCCATCCATGAAGCCAGCATCTTTCACTTCCTTTTTAAATGCCTCCATATCTTCAGGAGGAAACTCGTCGGTAGTGAACACAGTATAAAATACGGCTACAATAAATGCTATACCCCCTATATAAAAGCTATATTTCACCGAATCGGGGATTTCTCCTGCTGGAGCGGTATTACTAAAATGAAACCAGTTGGTAAATATCCATGGAAGCAAAGCCGCAATAACAGATCCCACCCCAATAAAGAAACTCTGCATAGCAAAGCCTGTTGTTCTTTGTTGAGAATTGAGTTTATCACCTACGAAAGCTCTGAATGGTTCCATTGAGATATTGATGGAAGCATCAAGAATCCAAAGCATACCACCTGCTACCCACAGTACTGACGAATTAGGCATCACAAATAGGGCTATTGTGGCAAGGATTGCACCAATGAAGAAAAAGGGTCTCCTACGCCCCCAATATGGGTGCCAGGTGCGGTCACTCAGATAGCCGATAATCGGTTGCACTACCAGGCCTGTAACAGGAGCGGCAATCCATAACAAAGGTATTTCATCTTTATTTGCACCCAGCGTTTCAAAAATCCGGCTCACATTAGAATTTTGCAATTCAAACCCAAACTGAATGCCGAAAAATCCGAAACTCATATTCCAAATCTGCCAGAACGAAAGCAGTGGTTTGCCTTTATTGACATTTGTCGCCATTATTTAATAGGGTTTATATAGGTTAAAGGGTTGGTTGCATTATTTAATTTCAAAAACCAAAACAGTATTTTTAGGTATATCAACTTTTATTTTATCCGATTTTTCATCTGCTAGAACTAATTTATTACCGAAAATGCCTTTGAAGGTACGTTTTTCAGATGGGTCTAATTTCATCATTTGCCAGGCCCCATCTGGAATATTAACGGCTGTTGAATATGAATTTTCTAAGTCAAAGTTGCAAATAAACAATAATTTTTGTTTTTCAGTGAATCTTAGATAACTAAATATTTTGAGGTCGTTATAATGTGGTGATTGCCCATCTTTATTTACATATTGTAAATCGAAGAACTGGCCATTTTGAACTGCATCACTGGTATTCACAAATTTCAGTAAATCGGCATAAAACTTTCGTATCTTTTTTTGTTCCGACGTCATTTTGCCTCCATCATATTTATGATTATTCACCCAATTCTGAAATTCCGGTACACCCCAATAATCGAATATAGTTGTGCGTCCATCATCGCCACTAAAACCCTCAGCAACATTTGGGTTTACTCCTAACTCTTGCCCAAAGAATAACATAATCGGGCCAGAATGAAGGGTAGTGCTGACAATCATGGCAGGAACAGCCTTAAATGCATCTCCCACAAAGAATTTTGAACAGATTCGGTGTTCGTCATGGTTTTCTAAAAACCTTATCATATGATTAGCGAAGTTGCCTGATTCGTTTTGCCAGACTTTCGTAATATCATTGGCATCACCCCCACCCTGCATTAATCGTCTGAGACTATCATACAACCCCACTTTATCGTATAGGTAATCAAACTTTCCTTCCGAGATATACGACCAATATGCGCCCGGATTATAAATTTCAGCAATAAAAACAATATGAGGATTTACTTTCTTCACTTCCGGAATCACCCATCCCCAGAACTCCTTTGGAACCATTTCGGCCATATCACATCTGAAGCCATCAACCCCTTTGGTTGCCCAGAAGAGCAATATCTCCCTCATTTTAAGCCATGTATTAGGTACTGGATTAAAATAATGGGTTCGGTTATCCAGATAATCGACCCCATAATTTAATTTCGCTGTCTCAAACCAGTCATTAATATTGGGGTTGGCCATAAACACATCATTACCAGTAGCCTTTGCCGGATTTTCAATATATGGCTCCGTAACTTTTACAGGAGGATTTAAGTTTTCCGGAATAACAAATTGCTGGCCTTCTATATAGTAAAAGTTATTATTAACGGCAAAACTTTTTAATTTATCATCATCTTCGCCTAAATCCCTTACACCTACAGGTCTTACATCGGAGTGATAATGACGAGCCACATGGTTAGGTACAAAATCAATGATAACTTTTAAATCGTTTTTATGACTTCTTTGTACCAATGCTTCAAACTCTTTCATTCTGTTTTTCACATTCACCGCTAAATCAGGGTCAACATCGTAATAATCCTTCACCGCATAAGGTGAACCCGCTATTCCTTTTACTACCAATGGATTATCCTTAGGAATACCGTACTTAGAATAATCGGTCATAGTGGCGTGTTCTATCACACCAGTATACCACACATGCGATACACCAAATTTTTTCAATGCCTGCAAGGCAGCGTCGTTAATGTCATTAAATTTCCCGCAGCCGTTTTCCTTGATAGTTCCATTGAACTTGTTGGTTGTTTTGGTATTTCCAAATAGTCTTGTGTAGATCTGATATACCACCAGTTTATCGGCGTGTTTTTCAATTTTAGTTTTTTCTTTGGTCATTTTTCCAGGGGTTTGTGCTAAGCCTATCTGACAAAATGCCATAAGTGCAAAGCATATATTCTTGTACATCTTAATTCTACGGTTAAAGTGTTTTCAAATCTAATGAGTATTTTTTTATGAAAAAAAACTTTGTTTGTGTTATTTTGCCGCATAAACGAAACACTTTAACTCGATGAAAATACACGGAAAACCTATTATTCTTGTTTTTATCCAATTATTATTATTTACGGAAATTTTTGGACAAAAACCTGATATACAACGCATCAATCCAACAAACTGGTGGGTTGGCATGAAAAATCCGAATCTTCAAATCTTACTTTATGGCAAAAATATTGCCTCACACAACCTCACACTAAAACCCTATGCAGGCGTAAAAATTAAAAAAATAAATAAGGTTGAAAACCCCAATTATTTGTTTGTTGATTTAGCAATTGCTAAAACTGCTAAGGCAGGGAAACTGGATTTCACACTAGGAACAGGCGTAAATGCTACAAAAATAAACTACGAATTAAAGACCCGTACAGCCAAACCTCAGGCCGTCACCCAGGCTGATGTTATTTATCTGATTATGCCAGATCGTTTTTCAAATGGGGATGAATCAAATGATAAATTTGCTGATATGGTTGATAATAATTCTGATAGAAACAACCCCTGGTTGCGTCATGGTGGAGATTTGCAGGGGATTATTAATCATTTAGATTATTTCAGAGAATTAGGTGTCACCTCTCTTTGGCTTACCCCAGTTATTGAAAACAATCAACCCATAACCAATGAAGGAGGTAGTATGCGTAGTGCCTATCATGGCTATGGATTTACAGATCATTATAATGTAGATAGACGCTTAGGAGGCAACGAAACCTATTTAAAGCTAATTAAAGCAGCCCATGAAAAAGGCATAAAAATAGTGCAGGACGCAGTATATAATCATGCCGGGATTAACCACTGGTTTTTGAAAGATATGCCCTCAAAAGACTGCCTGAATCAGTGGGAAAATTATACCAATACCTCTTATAAAGACCAGCCCTTATTTGATATTCACGCTTCTAATTATGATAAAAAAGTTTCTTCAAACGGCTGGTTTGTACCGTTTTTGCCTGATTTGAATCAGAAGAATCCTTTTATGGCTAATTTTCTTATTCAACATGCGCTTTGGACAATTGAGTATTTTAATATAGATGCCTGGCGGATTGATACCTATATCTATAATGACATGGAATTCATGAACAGATGCAATAAAGCAATTTTGGATGAACACCCAAATATGCTATTGTTTGGAGAATCGGCTGTGGGGACAGTAGTTAGCCAGTCTTATTTTACGAAAAACAATTATAATATTCCATTCAAATGTAACCTCCCCTCAAGTTGTGATTTTCAAGTGCAAAATGCTATTAATACGGCTTTGAATGAGAAATTTGGTTGGAACGAGGGAGTAAATAGAGTTTATCAGGTTGTTGCGCAAGATATGGTATATCAGAATCCTGAAAGGTTAGTACCATTTGTAGAAAACCATGATAGCGACAGATATTTCTCAGTAATCGGTGAAGACTTTAATAAGTATAAAATGGGGCTTACCTGGCTGTATACCCTGCGTGGGATTCCGCAAGTGTATTATGGTACTGAGATATTGATGAAAAACTTCAAAAATCCTTCAGATGCTGAAGTACGCAGAGATTTTCCAGGTGGTTGGGCAGGAGATGCGGCTAATAAATTTGTGGCAAGTGGAAGAAATGAAAAAGAAAATGAGGCTTTTGAATGGAATAAGAAACTATTGAATTACCGCAAAACCTCAGAAGCACTTACCAAAGGCAAAATGATGCAGTTTCTGCCATTTGACGGTGTCTATGTTTATTTTAGATACACAGACAATCAACGTATAATGGTTATCAGCAATTCGAATACCCTAGAGAAAGAAGTTGCGACTAAGAACTTTGCTGAGATATTGAAAACATCTCAATCGGCAAAAAATATTATGACGGGTGAAACTCTCACTGATATTAAAAATATTAAGGTCCCTCCGATGACGGCCTTAATACTTGAGGTTAATTATTAGTCTCATTTATTAAAAAAATACAATTCATAGCAATTTTCTACGAAATGACAATTGCCCTTAGAAAAACTATTAGTTACTTTGTAAAGTCACAATAATAAACATGGGAATAGCTTAAAATTTCTATGATTCATCTATTTTTAGAGGTGAAATAACCAGTTGTGGCGATAATGACAACCAAAGGAAAACATGATTAAAGCATTTTTATTTGATTTAGATGGTGTAATCGTTGATACTGCTATTTACCATTATCAGGCATGGAAACAGATGTCCAATAGTTTAGGATTTGATATTTCTGAAGAGTTTAATGAAAAACTGAAAGGCGTTAGCCGAATGGGCTCGTTAGATATTATTCTGGCGCACGGTGGGGTTGAATTAAGTGAGGAAGAAAAACTGTCTTTAGCTACTCAGAAAAACGAAAATTATTTGAATTTAGTGAGTAAAATGAGTCCGGAGGATATACTTCCGGGTGTTACTGATTTTTTTGCTCAAGTGAAAAAAGAGGATATCAAAACGGCCTTAGGCTCAGTAAGCAAAAACGCCAGATTGATTTTGGAAAGAATTGGTATGTTAAATGATTTTGATTCGTAAAATGTTTGTTGAATACGTTTTGATCTTAGAGATCGCGTTGAGAATCTTTCTGGATTTTCTCTTGGGCTTCGTTGAATAGATTTATTTTTTTTGCTTCCGTTTCCGCC
>CBIHRH010000243.1:0-7498 GCA_966212365.1 uncultured Emticicia sp.
CGGCTTATGACAGAATGCTCAAAGGCGATGTCCGTTATCGTTTTGTGATTGATATGGCGACGCTCTAGGGCGAATTAGTGAATAGTGAATTAGCGAATATTTTATGAAATACGTATACATCGTAATTATTCACTAATTCACCATTCGTAATTGACAATTAAAACAATCACTCAACAAAACGTTGCCAGAACAAAAAAGGAGTTTTGTTTAATTTATTAAGATTAGAAAATCATTAGAAGCTAAACAAAATGACAAATATGATTGTTGAATAAATGCATTATTCTATAGGCATGTAGAATGATGTGCAAAAGTTATATTACAGAAAATCGCAGGATTCTATTCTGCGATTTTTTATTGAGTAAATCGCAACTTTATAAATAAGCTGTATTCTAAGACAGGATTTTATAAATCTGGTGAGACAAATGGCGATTGGAAGACAGGTTCGCCATTGTTTTAAGTAGCATAGATTGCAGAGTACTACAGCCTTATACGGATATGTCTAATCGTGCCAAACTACGCGACGGTTGCCCTTGCTTGGTCTGGTATAGGTGTGACACAGTGATAATGGGGGTTAAAAAACTTCTGCCGGGCTTAATTCCGGACTTGATACCCTGGATGTATCGCTATCCGGTTCAAAATCCAGAATATCCCCCGGTTTACAATCTAATGCTTCACAAATGGCATCGAGTGTGGTAAAACGAATGGCTTTGGCCTTTCCGGTTTTTAGAATAGAAAGGTTGGTCAGCGTCAAGTCCACCCTTTCGGCAAGTTCAGACAGCGACATCTTTCGTCGGGCCAGCATCACATCTAAATTGACAATAATTGCCATAGGTTTAAACAGTTAATTCACTTTCCAGTTGAAAATCAATGCCTTTGCGGTATATCTGCGCTAAAGCTAATACAATCAATCCTAATAGCCAGGGGCCATCTAAAGTAAGGTCAACACTCAATGAGTTGCCATAGTTCGATTGTAATTGCTGAAAATAAGGTTTTGCCTGCCACCAGAGTACCAGTTTAAGCAGTACTTCCAGCAATGTCTGACCCAGAAACAGCAGACCCATCATTGTAATCCGGCGGGCATTAACAGCCTGAAAAGGTGAACTGCTTTTAATAGAAGTAAAAATTTTGACTAATAATCCCAATGTCCATACAGTGGTGATTAACCCGACCAGGCCAATTAATAGCATCAGTATACCCGGTGTTGAAAAAACGGGTACTTGTAACTGACCTCGTTGCTGTTCAGGTTTCAGGAAGATAGGTGCTTGTCCTGCAGAACTGATGGGCTGGGTTTGGGCTGGCTCCCAGGCTACCGGAACTGATACATAACCGGCTGGTTCTTGCCCTAAAGTAACCTTATTGGTCTGGAAAGAAAAACCTTCCATTTGTGCGCCCACCATTTTGAATGTGCTGATGCAGACAAAAAACAGCAGAACAACGACGAAAAAATAATATGAGATACTAACCAGTCTCTTCACAACCGGAAATATCCAGGGTGCTGAATTCTTTTCCATAACTAATAGTTTTAAGAGTTGACGGCATAAATATAGAATAGATTATTCGAATAACAAAAATTATTTATTGATATTCGAATAATATTTGTTGAAAGGCTTTGAATGGCTGCAAGATTTCTCTGATAAAATTGTGGTTAGTCTTTTTTCTACTGATTTTTCACATTGGTAATTATGAGGTCGTCTCAAAAGTATTTTGCACCAAATATTATCGCAACGGCGCACCGTTTGGAATTTCCCTCACCCTCTAAATCTCCCTCTCCCTAGGGAGAGGGAGATTTAGAGGGTGAGGGGAAAGCCTCGCCAAATATTATTTGGCTTGAAAAACTTTTGAGACGGCCTCACCTTGCTTCCTAATATAAAGCCTGCCTAAAATTTTTTCTCTTTCAGCCTGAATTGTAGTAATTAAGTTTATTTTTGTACATAAACCCTAATGTAATCGAGTTCTATGAAAAAAATGCTCCTCAAAATCTTATACTTTGTACTCTTCCTGGTGATTGGCATCGTTGTTATCGGATTCATATTAGCTTTTCTTCCTGACGAATCAAAAACACATCATGTGGGTGTTTCACCCGAAGAGGCAGTTAAATTAAGAGAGAATTATACAGAGCCTCATGAATTATTAACAACCTCTGATGGCGAAACGCTGTTTATTCGCCGATGGAATCCGGATAGCCTTGTACCTCCCAAAAAAGACATGGCTGTGCTGATTTTCCACGGCATTACGGCTTATAGCGGTGCCTATGATATGGCAGGCAAAACCTTAGCTAAGGGTGGGTACACCACCTTTGGACTTGATTATCGTGGACATGGCCTGTCTGGTGGCAATCGGGCCGATAGCCCCGGCAAAGAGAGGTTTACGGCTGATCTGGTTGAGACCGTTAAATATATCAAAAGCCTCGGTTTCCAGAAAGTAGTGGTGATGGGACATAGCCTTGGTGTAGTATCGTCGATAACCTTAGCCAATACCGCGCCGAAAGAGCTGGCAGGCCTGATATTACTCTCGGCAGCTTATGAAAGACGCAAAGAGGCCGAGGTAGTGCCTCCGTCAACATTTCAGAAAGCCAAGATTGTAGCCAGTTCTGTTCTGCGTCCGTCGTATCAGGCAGTAGAATATTATCGGGAGGGTATGGTGGTTTCTAAAGACCCCCTCTACAATTATCGTTATACGCTTCGGTTTATCACAATGATACCCGTAAAAGACCTCAGAATCAAGCAGGATATGCATATCCCGATAATGGTGGGTATTGGTGATAAAGATGAGTTATTCACAGTCGAAAAAGCCAGATATTTGTACGATCTGATACCAGGTAACCAGAAGGAATTTATCATATTGAAAGACATGTATCACGCCAAAATTCCGGTTGAAAGTTGGGAGGCATGTGTGGCCTGGTTGGATAAGACCTATGTAAAATAATGGTTGAAGGGTAAGGGTTCAGAATTTTGAACCACTACCTGATATTCTCTATAACGGGTATCACGGTTAGAATCTCACATAGCAACAATTGCAGGGCTTAAACAGTTATTAACTCCGAAGCCATACTAGTTTAACGATAATAGCGTTACCTTTGACCGACAATAAATAAAATTAGATGACAACGAGACCCATATTGCTGATAGAAGACGATATCGATGATAAAGTTTTTCTGGAAGAAGTATTTGAAGAATTAGCCATTAAAAACCCGCTGATTTGGTTTGATAACTGCAATGATGCCAAGAAATTTATTTTATCAACCGAAGACCAGCTTTTTATTATCCTCTGCGATATTAACCTGCCTCGCCAAAGTGGTATTGAATTAAAAAGAGAAATAGATGCGAGCGAGAACCTCCGCGAAAAGAGCATTCCTTTTATATTTTATACTACCAGCGCCAATATGGATCATGTGCGAGAGGCTTATACCAGACTAACGGTGCAGGGGTTTTTCCAGAAAAATCCAGATTTTGAAGCTACCAAAAGAGATATTAAACTAATCATGGACTATTGGTCTGCCTGTGTACATCCTAATTCCAGGCCGGCGTATGCTTAGATAGATTTATAAAATAATTTGATAAAAATTGCGAGATTTTGCGAGAATCTCGCAATTTTTATAGTTGCTTAGAGCCTGTTTAAATATTGTCTAGCTGAAAAAGCTGCCTTTGAAGGTCGAATTATAATATTTAAACAGGCTCTTACCTTTCTTATAATTTTCTTATATTGCCAGACATAATTTTGAAAATCTCTATTACCCGCAAGCCTTATGACTAAGCTTCTTGTTCTCGCACTTTCAGCAACCCTTTCGGCATTTACATTTTTTTATCAGAAAAACTTTCAGGATGTAAAAAAAATAGAAGAAAAACCAAAAATAGCCTTCACTTTCGATGATGGACAAATCAACGATGTCGGAGGGTACAAACTCAAAACCTGGAATGAATTATTGTTAGGTCACCTGAAAAAGCATCAACTGAAAGCCATTCTGTTTTCGTCAGGGGCAAATAAAATTAACCCCAAAGGCAAATATGTTTTATCCTCATGGAATAATGCCGGGCATCTGATTGCCAACCATACCTTTACTCACCCTAATTTTAATAGCAAAAATATCACACTTGAAGCTTTTGAAGCTGAGCTGGCTCAAAATGATTCTATTATCAGGAATTACTCAAACTATTACAAGTATTTCAGATTCCCTTATCTGAAAGAGGGTAATACCAAAGAAAAAGTAGAAGGATTCAGAGCATTCATGAAACAAAAAGGCTATAAAAACGGCTATGTAACGATTGATGCCTCAGACTGGTATATTGCCGGACGACTGGTTGAGCGATTGAAGAAAAATCCGAAAGCAGATATTTCGGGTTTCAGAGAATTCTATAAAAAGCACTTGTTTAACAGAGCTACTTTCTATGATTCTTTGGCTTATCAACTATCTGGCAGACGAATTAATCATGTGATATTGCTGCACCATAATCTGGCGGCGGCCTTATTTTTAGACGACCTCATTCAGCATTTCAAAACCAATGGTTGGGAAGTAATCAATGCCGATAAAGCTTATCAGGATAAAATCTATGAAGAGGTGCCTGGCAACGTGCCGGCAGGGGAGAGCCTGATATGGGCATTAGCCAAGCAATCGGGCAAGTTTGAAAAGGTATTAAGATACCCTGCAGAAGACGGCGAGTATGAAAAGCCGATGATGGATAAATTGGGGCTGTAGTTCCCGTGCCACGCCTCTGCTCGTAGTCAAAAGGGCGTGGCACGGATAAACTCAGAAATATCAGCTACGCGGAATTTTTACACGCTATGCTGGCGCTATAAAGGAACCAGACACCGGACGATTGGCACGGATAAACTCAGAGAACCGTCAATTATGTAATTTCTGTTCTCTGTATCGGGTCAATATGGTGGGTCCTGAACCGGAAATCTTTATTTCTTCTTCAAAGCCTCTTTAGTCTCTTTATATACCTCGTCATACTCTTTCTTTTCATCACTTTCGATGGTTGAGCCTATCGCTCCACCAATCACCAGGCCTAACGGCCCTGCTACAATCGTACCTACTACTGCGCCTATTACCGCATTTTCGGTTGTATTAGACTCCGGTGGATTGGGTGTATTATTCACCGCATCTTCTACTGCCTTTCTTGTTGTGGTATGGGCAGTCTCGTTATGCTTCTCGACTTGTTCTTTAATGAACTTCTCTTTTCCTGCTCGTTTCATTGTCATAATAGTTTTGTGTGGTAAAATATATCCCATAAACCGGATATGGTTTGAGATTAAAATTCTGTGCCACCTCAGTGTGGAATAAGCCTGAGCACTCAGACCTTGGCTCGCCCATTTATACTTCTTTGCCTTAAAATCATTATTTTGCCATAGAATAATATTCGGTTGGGTTTTTCATAGAAGTATATTTAGTTTTGATCGCTTCTTTTGTTGGGGGCAATTGAATAAAAATTAATCTCTATTAAGCTATGACTAGATATTTGTTTCTGTTTTGCTTGCTTGGCTGCTTTTATGCAAACGCACAATCTACAACAATTACACCCGGTAGCGCCGGTTCGGTGAGTGTGCCGAAACTTTCTTATGACCAGATAATGGCTATTCTGAACCCGCAAGCAGGGATGATGGCTTTTGATAGTACCTTTAAATGTTTGAAGTATTATAATGGCAGCAAATGGCTGTGTACCTCACAGAATGGCAACGGCACTGATGCTGTGGGCTTTGCATGGAAGAAAACCGTATATAACAATGGTTATGAAAGAGCCAATGCTATTACTGTAGACAAAGCCAATAATGTCTATATAACGGGTAGTGTAGGAATGGAAGCCTTGTATGGATATGTAGCTAAATTTTCGCCCAATGGTACTTTAATCTGGGAATATACCGATTACTTTTACCACACAAACAACATCAGTGCTATTGCGGTTGATGATAACTTTCAGGTGTATGCCTTGTTGAATGCGAGCTTCAGATATAGTAATATAGGCATTTTGAAACTCGATGCAAATGGTGCTCTGCTATGGAGAAAAAATGGTTTTGGAGATATGGGTACCTACCGTTATGCCGAGAATATCTTTTTCGACAATAATCAGCAGATATATGTAACAGGCAGGTTTACAAGCAATTTAACGATAGATTCTTTTACTATCAGTAACAATATGAGTTATGGAGGTTTTGTTGTGAAATTAGCGGGCGATGGGAGTGTGCAATGGCTTAAGTCTATCGGCAGCGGAATGTTGGCCAAAGTTAGTCCGGGTGGCGAGAGTTATTTCTCAGGATATTTTACCGGTAGCATTACCATTGACGGCAATACCCTTAATTCAACGGGTAACGAAGATATTGTCATTGGCAAACTGAATAACGATGGCTCATTGGCATGGGTAAAAAGAGCAGGAGGAATAGGGGCCGATAAAGCAAATACGATTGCTGTTGACAATGCCGGAGATGTATATATAGCCGGGAGTTTTTCGGGCAATGCCTACTTTGATACCACGCCTGTAAACGCTATTGATGGCGAAGACTTTTATATAGTAAAATACCGCTCTGATGGCCTGTTTCTCTGGCTCAGAAATGGGGGTGGAGCGGGCATTGATAGTGGCATGAAAATAGAACTTTCTTCTACCGGGCATCCTATAGTATTGGGCTCTGCCAGCAGTAATAGCCTTACTTTCTATCCTGACTTTGTGCTGAGTCCACCGTTGAGTCCGGGTAACTTTTTAATTAAGTATGACGCAGCTAACGGAAATATCACGTGGGCAAGGGTGGTTGAAAATGCCTCAAATTTTAAAGTCAATTCGCTGGACGACATCTACACCTGGCAGAATATATATTCCAGCAATTCTGATCCGGGTACTTCAAAAGGCTATCATAATATTCTGACAAAGTATTTAGGTGATGGTACCTTTGCCTATAAGTTAATAAATGGCGGAGCCCTGCAAAGTATGGCTTTTGGCATAAACAAACACTTTTTCTTTATTGGCAATTACTCAGACACAATTCAGGTTGGCGCAAGCATCCTGACATCAACAGATAATCAGGGAGATATGTATATCAGTCACTGGATGGAGTGAGGTAATTAAAGGATTGCTTTTATAATGATTCATTCTCGTTTAAAAATCCATCATTACAAAGCCTGCTTCTTCAACACATAAACAGGCGTATACACCCCATCCGCCAGACCGATCACTTCATCAAAAAGTGATTGAAGTAGTACTAAATGATTAGGAAGATTAGCCTCTAAATCATTTACGATGGCACCTTATGTCAGCTGTTTTATGTGAGGGATTGTTATGCGTTTATCTGATAATCATAGTGCAAAAGTAAAGCTTTAATAAATGAGAGAATTGAGAAACAGGGGAATGTTGCGGTAATTTTTTAAACGGCAAAACTGCAAAGAGTAAAAAGATTAAGCTTGGATAATAAAATTTACTCCCTATGCGAACTCAGGTAAAATGTGAAATTGACGCCGATATAGAGCTTTGTTTTCAGACTGTTGAAGTCTCCATAAAACTGAGTGTTTACTTTT
>CBIHRH010000244.1:0-7459 GCA_966212365.1 uncultured Emticicia sp.
CAGATTGAGTATTTGGTAAGATTTGGGAGGTAGTCTGCAAAAAATGGGTGGTATTTGGTAAGTACTCATTTTCTATCAAAAACAGCGATTTTTCGAACAAAAACCGTTTGATAAGCGAAACTTACCGTTTGATAAGTGATTTTGGAACAGGGCAAAAGTGGCTTTTACCTTTGCAACCGCAAAACAAAATAAAGCCATGAAACGTAGAATGAACAAAAATTGTATTACAATTTATCCGACAGAAAGCCCGAGCCCGGTATTATGGATGCTCTATAAAAACAGAAGGGTAAGGGTTTTTCTGGAAGATATTATTTACCTGGAAAGTCAGGCCAATTACACTGTTTTTTATCTGAAAAACGGCAAGAATATTATCAACTCCCGTACAATGGGGATTTTCGAGAACGTGCTCGAACATGAATCTTTCTTTCGTGTACACAGATCATTTATTGTCAACCTGAATTATATCGACCACGTAAATATTATTAAGCATACCTGTGGTACAATTGAACTTAGAAACGGTAAGCAGGTCATTTTCTCAAGACGCACAATCAAACCTTTTCTGGAAGAATTTGCCAATTGTGAAGAGGTAAACCCAAGAGTAACTGTTCAGATAACCAATCATCAGATTGCTGCTTAGTCATGAAAACCATATCATTAGTATTTGTATTCTGTTACATGTCTTCAAATCTACTGGCACAAGAAGGAAGCGTAGAAATTCTGCCTGAAGCAGGTGGCAACAGCTATAAAACAAGCTCTCAGTCTAATCATAAGATTACCGTAAAAACAGAATCTGAAAACTATGGTTTTCAACAAAAGACCGACCAACTTGGCGTTGGCACTTTTATTAGCAATACAAATGGCGGTTATGCTTCTTACAGTACCTCAGGACTGGATATCATGGCTTTTACAACCAATGCCCAAAGCCCACAGGTAACACTTAATATTTTAAATTTTATGGGTATAGGCGGGCAGCCCCTTAATGCCTTGCATGTATACGGAGGAGCTCAGATTTCGGAAGTATCAAATGCAAATTCCTATGCCCAGAATCCGTTTTTAAAAGTTGATGATACCGGGAAACTAACCTCAGAATTACAGACATATTATTACAGTATCCCCCGAAGCGCTTTTACTCCGACCTTAGGAGGGCCTGCTGAAAACTCTATTGCCGAATCTGCGTTGGGAGGTATCTATTTCACTTTATCAGGCCAGTTTATCGATAAATTTGAAGCCCCTGTTTATTTGCCATCGGGAGCCATTATTACCGGAATGGAAATCTATTATATAGATAATTCAAGTGCGAACATCTCTGCTTCTCTTAAATATAAAGTGTCGGATGAAAAGCTCCCTACTTATATCGGCCCTGACCTGGACTCTTCAGGTGCAGTTCCCGGTATTCGCAGTATGTCTACTTATAATATCAAAAATAATGCAGGGATGCCATTTTTAGATAATGCGAGTTATTATCTTATTATTGGCTCCTATGATAGCATATCAGGGAAAACATGGGATGGGCCTAACACCCAGATAGTAGCGGCAAAAATAATTTATAAATACTAAAGACGCAGAATTTATGAAAAAAGCAATTGTCACTGTTTTACTTTTCAACGTATTCCTTTCTCAGTCTAAAGCACAATCAACGATTATCACACCAGAAGATGGGATAATGGGGCTATATACTAATCAAAAAATATCAATTCAGACCCCATCTAATTCACATGGATTTGAACACACGAATGGTAATATCTCTCTGGCCACTTTTATTAGCGATAATGCAGCCTGGCTCATGACTAAAACTAATCATCCGCTCTATTTTTCAACTAATAATAGCCAACAAGTATCTACTCCTGCGGTTGCTATACTAACAAACGGTAATGTTGGCATAGGTACCAATGCTCCTGCTGAGAAACTTCATGTGATAGGTAATGCTCGTGTTTCGGGGCTTGGAGGTAATGGTCAGAAGTTTGTTCGTGTAAATAACAATGGTGTTTTATCATCGACTCCCCAAATCTCCTATCTGAATATCTCAAGATCTTCCTTTTTATCGGTAAACGGAAATCTGGTAGGAACCAATAATTATAACGGAGGAATTTATTGCATCGGTAATACTGTAGGTTCATTAGAGGCACCCATTAATCTCCCTGATGGAGCTATTATTACCAATATTGCTGCATATTATGCAGATAATGGCCCTAAAAATGTAAAGGTACAATTATATCGTCGTGCTTATGCCGCCAATACAAGTGCTCTTCTGGGCAAATTCGGTTCGACAGTTGCTGCGGGAAATATGGATATTCAGAATTTGAATATTAATGTCAATGCCGATAATATAATTGACAATAATGCTTATGTTTATTATATACGTGTTTCTGCTACGACTATACTTAATAACAACGAGATTGCCACTATTTGGGGCGATGGTTCAATACTTACAATTAATCAAATAAAAGTTACTTATAGCTACTGAAAACTATTTATGTTGGATTATAGAGGATGGAATGTTGGGTAGTGTGTAAAGACTACCCTCATTTTAAAATCTAAATCAAAAAAATCTGATTATGAAAACATTACTCCTGTTATTTATCGCATTTACAATAATAGATTGCCAAGCGCAAAAGAATATGGAAAAGCAAGTTGAAGAAATGCGCCAGCAATATATGTCTCGAGAATATGAAAAGGCTTATCAATCAGCCAGCAATATATTGAAGGATGATGCCAAAAATCTTTCGGCGCTCAACTGTCTCATGAATAGTGCTTATGAACTGAAGAAACCTAAAGAAGCCGTTGAAGCAAGTACTAAGATTATATCTTCTATCGATCAAAGTACACTATTCCCTTATCTGGAAGAACATTCATTTTATCGCCAGTTATTGCGTGAAGCCTATAATCTACGTGCTTGGATTTGCTATGAAACAGGCAAAGATTTATCAAAAGCATTAGAAGATGTGAATAGGGCCTTGTCAATTACCTCTCCCATTGATAAAGACCCTAATCTCAACGCTTATGTTGATACCAAAGTACGTATTCTGTTAAAACTCAATCGTACCAAGGAGGCTTATGCTACTGCTGAAAAGGCTTTAAGACAAGACCCGGATATAAGAGACTTGCAAGACATTAAATCTAGTGAGGCATACAAAAAATATGTGTCGGAGGTGCATCAATCAGGTTGGGGGAAATATACTAAAGGAAGTGCCACAGAAACAGCCATAGAAGCGTTGAATCGTTATGAGAGCTTTATTAAACTCTACGAAAAAGACACCGAACAGCCCTTACCTTATCACCAACTGAAATGGTACAAGAATAAGTTTTCGCAGAAAGAACTACAGGAGGTAGAAAAGAGGTTAAACATTACCTTGCCGCAGGATTATGTAAAATTTGTTACTACCTATGGCAATTTCTCTATTCAGGAGGGCTACAATTTACTGAATCCCAAAGAAATCACACGATTATCAGATGCTTTGCGAAAAGAATGGGAAATTAATCTGGATAAAAAATGTACGCCCAAGCAACGCGAAAATCTGGATAACCTGATATGCTTTAGCTATGGTACAGAAGACCAGCAGGATGTATGGTACTATGTGTTCAGTTACAAAACCCGAAACCCGCAAACGGGATATATGGAAGTACAGCCCTACAATCAGGATGATTGGTGGGATTTAACCAAAGCTCCTGAACGAACTTATTCAGATAAAAGAGGTGGTTTTGATGCCTACATTTCAGACTTAGTTGATTCGTTAATTCAAAATATCATGGAAGGATAGTTTCCCTATTAATTGCTCAATGGTAATACTATTCCACACATACTTTACTCATTTCTTAGCCTAGCTAAATCTATTTTATTCACTCTTTTCGCCATGAAAAAACTACTACTCCCTTTTCTGTATTGGGTTATCAGTATACAATTGCACGCCCAAATGCCCGTGGTTAATACCCGTCCGCGCATTATGATGAATGCTGATTTAAAGGCCAGTCTCATGGCGAAAAAGAATGCCAATACGCCTGAATGGCAGGCTTTGCTAGCGGAAGCAAACAGCTATTCTAATAAACCTGTATTAACATGGACTCCGGCTACTGTTAATATCTGGGATACCAACTACATTTTTTACAGCTATCAGGCCAGTAGTTGGGAAGATGCAGCCATGCCATTAGCTTTTGCCCATTTAATGACCAAAAATTCTAATCCGGGGGCTAATCCAACTGTCTACTCAAACAAGCTGATGCAATTGGCCGATTCTATCATGTCAGCGAATCGTCGGTACCGTTCAGAGATTAATACGTGGAATCACCCTTTGAGTAGAAACGGTTACTACCCTACCCGACATTTGGGCAGAATTATCGGTACTATTTACGATTGGTGTCATGATGAATTGGGACAAGCACGCAAAGATTCATTGATCTATCTCATGAAACAATGGTTTGACGATATCAGAGGTAATGCCTATCAGAATAACGACCGCGCTACAGGCAATTACTTCTTTGGTCATGTCTTTTGCGTAGCGCATTTTGGTTATGCTTTAGGTAGTGACGACCCTCGGTCTCAGGAAATGATAGATTGGGCGAGGATTCGCTTTGATGGTACACCCTCGCCAAATATTGAGCCACAGGATATACCCGATAATAATGTAGCTGATGCCTGGGAGAATGGGTATAAGAGTTATAAAGTAACTGCCTATGGTTTTCCGGAAGCGCAGATATACACAGGTTTGCCCGCTAAAGGAGGTTTACAGATACAGGGTTGGAGCTATGGGGCTACCAATAGCGTAAAAGTGTTGGATTATATGGCTTTGGTAAAAATGGCCACGGGCGAGGATCTCATAGAGACCAAACTATCCTGGATACAGGATTTAGTAAAAGCTATCCACCACTCACTACTCCCCAATGGACATGAAGTTGATCATGATGGCGACTGGGGAGATAATTATGGGCCATATCTGAATCATCATTTCACAGAAAGACTGGCTTTTGTACTCGAAGGCAAGCCATTAGGCGAACAGGCTCAATATTTCCAAAAATCAGAATACAAACCTTTTTTTGTCTATGGCAATACGGTTAACGATTTATATAATTGGGAGAAATTTTACTTTCCTAGTACTACTCGCCCTGCGGCTCCTTTCGATAATCAATTATGGTATAGTGGATTCAATCAAGGGTATAATTTAGGCATTGGCAATCGTACTTCACCTGTTTTTCTTATGCGGAATAAATGGGCTGACAGTACGGCAACCTGGGCAGTTTTCAGGGCTGATGCAGCTACTTACGACGACCACAAACATTTTGCAGGCGGTAGTTTTGAGATTTGCCGGGGAGGAAGTTATATACTCACTAATGCCTCAAATGTAGGAAGAAGCGGCTATCCACTCTTAGGAGATAATACCCTGGCTGAAAATACAGGAGCAAATAATACTCTATACTTTAATGATTTTGGTGATTATCAGCAAACCAGCAGCGCTTTTATAGGTGGCCAAGGCTATTATGCCAAAGACGATTTGAAAGCTGTACAAATGGATGATTCATTGACGTATGTACGCACAGATTTATCTTCTTATTATGACAAAAGCTATTACCCTGAAATCAATTTAAAGAAGATTAATTATTTCATCCGGGGCTTTCTTTATCTGAGAAGCAGTAATCTTTTCTTAGCCTATGACCAGATTTCTGCTAAAAACTCTACAAATCCGCAGGGGCAATATAAAAAACATCTGCGTTGGCATTTTATGGCTAATCCTACTGTCACTGGTAATCTTATCAAATCGAGTTATAGAGGTTCAGATATTTATGTAAAAACGCTTATTCCGGCTAATCCTGATATTGCGGTTGTTGATGAGAGTAATAATCCTGATAATACTTCTGGTTCAAGTATGAACTACTATTTTAATAGCCCTACTTGGCGGACAGAAGTAAAATATACAGATAATCCACTTGACCAGATATTTCTAACAGTACTACAGCCGACTATCAGAAACACTACTGCACCCATTATTGATAATATTAATTCCAATGATGGGAAAATGAAAGGTGCGATTGTAACTGCCAATAATGGCAAGAAAGAAATCGCTTTCTTCAATACTGACCTTACTCCTTTGCAAGCAGGTATCACAACTACGCAATATACATTCCCTAATTCGGGTGATATTCGTCATACTATTTGCGGAGTAGTGCCCAACGCTAAGTATCTGGTGACTGTAACAGGCGATGAAGTAAATATTGTGCAAGATGCCAATGGGAACAGGACGGCTTCGATAGCAGGGGTCCTGCAATTTATGACTGCTGCCGTTCCATGCCCTAATGAAATGGCTTTTTCTAACACTGTTAATACAGGTAATTATAAAACGGGGAATACTATCTCAACTCAAAACGGAGGTACCACACAAATTCAGAATGGGGCGAATGTTACTTTTGATGCGGCTAAGGCTATCATCCTGAATCCAACTTTTGAGGCGCAGAATGGAAGTGTGTTTAAGGCACAGATCGGGGGGTGTAATTGAAAAATATTTTATAAGCGATAATCGCAAAATAATAGTTAATCCGCTATTTTCATCATTGCAATGAGGATGGCGGATTATCGTTTTAAATTTTTTAGAAAAAAATAATCCAACACTGTCCAATTCTTTTCAGTTCATTTGATAGGTTGTTGTAAAACAATTACTCACATTAAATCTTTAAAAACAATGGACGAATACATGTTGATTTTCAGACACGAAGATGGTAGTAAGGTAGCATCACCGGAACAAATGCAAGTATGGATGAAACAAACAATGGACTGGATTGGAGGTATAGCGGCTCAAAATAAATACGTCGGTGGCAATGGTTTATCATTTGATAATGGCAAGATTGTAGGTCATAACGGTGTGGTAACCAACGGTCCATTTGGCGATGTGAAGGAAACTATTGGTGGTTATATGATTGTAAGGGCTGATTCGGTTGAAGAAGCTGTTGAGTTTGCCAAAGGTTCACCGATATTAATGGGTGAGGGCAATACTATGGAGGTAAGAAAAATTGTGAAACATTAAATATACAATTGAGGCCTCTGCGTCTGGTAGAGGCTTCTTTTTTTTTATGCAGCAACAAGAACTCATACCACATTTATTCAGAACTGAATTCAGGAAGATAACGGCTGTGCTATCTAAGCTGATGGGTCTTGAGCATATAGAAACGGCTGAGGATATTGCCAGCGATACATTTTTATCAGCCGTTGAAAGCTGGCCCTATCAGGGCATCCCTCCTAACCCGACTGCCTGGCTTTATTCGGTAGCCAAAAACAAAGCCCGAAACCATATTGTACGGAATCATATTTTTGACAATAAAGTAGTTCAACAAATCACTCAATCAGCAGAAGAAAATCAGGGCATTGAAATTGATTTATCTGATAAGAATATAAGTGATAGTCAGTTGCAAATGCTGTTTGCCATCTGTCACCCGAGTGTTTCTATTGAAGCGCAGATTGGTCTGGCTCTTCGTATTC
>CBIHRH010000245.1:0-7452 GCA_966212365.1 uncultured Emticicia sp.
ACGATAAAAGTGCAGCTATTGGCCCTTGTATATTGGTTTTAGCGCAGCCAATCTCTAAAGAGACAGAGATTAAACTTGTTATTGAGAGAGAAGAAGTAACTGTTTTCTCACAATCAACCCGCTTAAACCAGATGAAAAGAACATTCCCCGAACTGGTCAGGTACCTGACTTTTGATTGCACTTTTGCTAACGGCTGTTTTTTAATGACAGGCACAGGGATTGTTCCACCGGATAATTTTACGCTGATAAAAGGAGATACTATACATATTTCCATCGAAGGTATCGGCACTTTAACTAACGAGGTAGAATAGGTAATATTTTTTTATAGAATCATATATTAATGGAGTAATAGTTTTGTTTCGCTAAGGTTGGTCTAACGTCTGTATATTACAGGCGTTAGATTTTGTTTCAAAGTTTATATTCAGTATTTTCAATCATTCATTCTCATCATTCGTAATTATTTCATGAAGCTAAAAACATGTATTCTTCTTGTCTGGGGTATTTTATTATTCTCAAACTTCACTAATCAGGACAATCACTACAAAGTACAATCTTTAAAAGAGGCTTTTAAAAAGGATTTTGCCATAGGTACCGCCCTCAATTCTATGCAGATTGAAGAACTCAATCCGGCAGTTAATGACCTGATTGTACAACAGTTTAATGCCGCTACGCCTGAGAATGTCATGAAATCTGCCTTACTGCATCCTAAATGGGATACCTATGATTTTGCAATGGCTGACAAATTGATAGAATATGGCAAAAAGCACCATATCAAAATCAATGGTCATACCTTAATCTGGCATAGCCAGTTACCCGGCTTTATGCGCCGTATCCAAAGCAGTGATTCCGTTAGAACTTTTTTTACAGACCATATCAAGACAGTCGCTTCCCATTACAAAGGAAAAGTATTTTCATGGGATGTAGTAAACGAAGCCCTGAACGAAGATGGAACCTTAAGAAATTCTGTATTTCTTCAAAAACTGGGAGAAGATTATATAACAGAAGCTTTCCGCCTTACGCAGGAGGCCTCACCTGATACCGAGCTTTATTATAACGACTATAATAACGAACAACCTGCCAAAAGAGCCGGATGTGTAAGCATCATTAAAAAAATCAAGAAAGCAGGTGTAAGAATTGATGGTGTGGGTATTCAGGGGCACTGGCATCTCGGGAAAATCCCTTTAAAAGATATTGAAGAGAGTATTCTTCAGTATTCGGCATTAGGTATTAAAGTTATGATTACTGAACTGGATATTGAAATACTGCCACGCAATTTCCAAGGGGCAGATGTCAGCCAACGCGTGGTCAATAATGCTGAATCTAACCCATATCCGAATGGCTTACCTGATGAAATCCAAAAACAACTGGCTGACGATTACGAGGCGCTTTTCAAGCTATTCCTCAAGCATAAAAACAAAATTTCAAGGGTCACTTTCTGGGGAGTTACTGATGGTGATAGCTGGCTGAACAACTGGCCTGTTCGTGGCCGAACCAATTATCCTCTGCTCTTTGATAGAAATAATCAGCCCAAACCTGCTTATTTTAAAGTGGTGACTCTGAAGCAATAATACAAGAGAATGAAGTAAAGACTTAATTAACTATAAGATAATAGTGAGGTTTGTCTATTTCATGCTGAAATTGTAGTATATTTATTTAATTATTCAATCAAAATTTATTTATTATGAAACAGTTTTTAGTACTATTTCTTCTATTAGGCACATTGACTGCCTTTGCACAAAATCCGATAGATGGGAACTGGAAGGGAACCCGTGAAACCGCTAACGGTACTTTTGAAGTTACCTATACTTTTAAAGTAGAAGGCAACGAATTAAAAGGTACCTGGAAAACCCAGTTTGGAGAAGCCAAAATTGAGAATGGAAAAGTAGATGGCAAGAAATTCTCCTATAGCATTTCATTTAATGACATGAAAATCAACAGCACCGGTGAACTGACCAGCGACAATGAAATTGTGATTAAAAATGAAAGAGGAGAAATGAAACTAACCAGAGTTAAAGAGTAAAATAGAGAAAAATAAAAGAGACCATCTTCTCAGTATTTTAATAGAAAGATGGTCTCTTTGCAATAAGTAAGATATCAATTTATCAAGAAATCTTCACTGTTCCTCCGCTCTTAGCTGCCTGATAGATGGCTTCTACTACCCTTATATCTCTCAACCCTTCTTCACCGGGTGCTATCAATTGTGTGCCATTCATTAATGCAAGGCAATCTTCATCCAGTTGTTTGGCTTGCTGATTTTTAATTGGAAAATCAATTATTCCACTCGAATGGCTTCCTTTATTACCACCGTACGCAGAAAAAGGCTCCATTTTTAACCAGCCTTTCTCATAATTGACCTGTAGGTAATTCATGTTGATACCAAAACTTGTATGACAAGCAGCCACAGCCCCACTCGGAAACTGTAACTGAAACAACATGGTTTCTTCCACTTCTTTATATATTTCCGGACGAATCACATGCGCCTGCGCCGTAACGCTGATAGGTTCTTCACCGGTAGCCAATCTTGCGCCTTGCAAAGCATATACACCCATATCGGGCATACAGCCCCCACCTAATGCTTTCTTCTGTTTCCAATGCGTTGTTCGGCCGTCTACATAACCTGCGCCACAGGCAATTATCATGGGTTTGCCATAAATCTTTTCTCTACCTATGCGCATGTATTCCTGCGTGTTAGGGTCATGCTGACATCGGTAGCCAATAGCTAATTTCACTTTATTGTCCTCACAAGCCTTAATCATGGCCTTGCAATCGGCTACGCTAGTTGCCATTGGTTTTTCGCAGAATACATGCTTCCCTGCTTTTGCTGCCCTTACTACATATTCGCGGTGCATACTTGGTGGAAGCACCACATACACCACATCAATATCAGGGTTATTGGCTATAGAGTCGAAGTTCTGATAATTATATATATTTTTATCCGGTATATTGTATTTCTTTTTCCATTGTTCGGCTTTAGCAGGTGTACCAGTTACAATACCTGCCAGATAGCATTTGTCTGTCATTTGCAAAGCAGGTGCCAGTAAGTCGGTGCTGTAGTAACCCAGGCCAACCAGGGCAATACCCAGTCTGTCTTTCTTTTTGGCTAAGCCGGCTAACAACGTATGAGGAGAAAATAAGGTAGCAGCACTTCCGACTGCTAAAGATTTAATGGCATCACGTCGGGTAAACATAGTTTTAAGCGTTAAGTGAATACTAATATTTTTTTAATAATCAGATGGAGAAGTAAAAAACAGTCTCTAAGTTTCTGAATTTATATTCAATTGATTTTACCAGAAAATTGCATAAATTATTATAAATATAGCTATTACCATTAAAGCACCAATAGCAAAAGGTGTTTCTACTTTAAACCATTCTTTCTTTACCTCAAAAGCATCTGCCTGATTTTTGCCCTTCCCTTCAATTAAGCTAATCATCATATGTACTAACGAGCAAATCCAGAATACAACGCCCATACGGTTCATAAATGGAAACTCAGGGTATAAGTTTTCTATAATAGCCGATAAAACAATACTTAGCACAGCCGCTGTTAACGCACCGTTAGCCGTTGCCTTTTTCCAGAAGAACCCAAGAAGGAAAATACTCAGAATACCCGGTGATACATATCCGGTATATACCTGAATGTACTCAAATGCCTGTCCGAAATTAGCTAAAAGCGGACTTACAATCAACGCAATAATAAAGGCAATGATAATCACTACCCGGCCAGTCCTAACCGTCTGTTTTTCAGTAAGATTTTTATTGAAGAATTTCTTATGAATATCCAGCATATAAATGGTGGAAATACTATTGGCTTTCCCTGCCAAAGAGGCAACAATAGCCGCTGTCAATGCCGCGAAGGCCAATCCTTTTAAACCAACCGGTAATAAATTCAGGAGTACAGGATAGGCGTTGTCTGGTTTTACGATTCCGTTCTGAGTAATTCCATTAACGATTGAGGTATCGGCATTTTCTTTAAAAATCACATAGGCTGCCAGGCCGGGTAGCACTACAATAAAGGGCATCAGCATTTTCATGAAGGCCGCAAATAAAACACCTCTCCGGGCTGTTGAAATATCGGCGCCTAAAGCCCGTTGGGTAATGTATTGATTACATCCGAAATAGTTCAGGTTATTTACCCATTGCCCGCCAATAATAAACATCATAATGCCCGGCACCTGACGATAGGCATCAATAAACCCTCCTTTCCCGTCATGAACCTGATACTGATCGGGCTTGAAAATCATGTGCAAATGTCCATTGGCTTTTTGCGCAATCAGGTTCATACCTTCCATCACTCCTGCACCTGTACCTACTTTATCAGAAAGTAGCCCAAGCGCCAGATAAGTAGTAGCCAAGCCTCCGAAAATAAGACAAACTACCTGAATAACATCTGTATATCCGATTACTTTCATACCTCCCAAAGTAATGATTACGGCAAAAATAGTGAGGAAGATAGCACAGCTCATAAAACTAAATCCGGTCATTTTCTCCAAACTAAGTCCACCTAAATAGATGATGGAAGTAAGATTCACGAAAATGTATAGAAAAAGCCAGAAAACCGCCATGATTGTTGATAGGCGTCCATCATAACGTTTAGCCAGAAACTGTGGCATCGTGAAAATCTTGTTGTTGAGATACATGGGCAGGAAATAAACCGCCACAATCAACAAAGATACACCGCCCAGCAATTCATAAACTGAAATAGCGATACCCAACTGAAATGCCTGCCCACTCATACCAATAAACTGTTCAGCCGAAATATTGGAAGCGATAATTGAAGCACCGATTGCCCACCAGGTCAGAGAACCTTCTGCCAGAAAAAAGTCTTTGCTATCAGCCGATTGCTTACCCTTGTTTTTGTAAATCCAGTACCCGTAAGAAGAAACGATAACAAAATAAATCAAAAAGATGAGGTAATCGATGGTTTCGAGTCCGAGTGTCATTTAATTAGATGTATAATGTTGAATATATAAGCGTAGAATCCGTTATCAGCCGTTTACCTTTTTATAATCAGCTAAAAACTTCTCTAAACCTGAATCAGTCAAAGGATGTTTCAATAAAGCTGTAATAGCACTCAATGGGCCGGTCATCACATCAGAGCCAATTTCAGCACATTTGATAATATGCATCGGATGGCGGACAGAGGCAGCCAGGATTTCTGTTTTGTACCCATAATTATCAAAAATTAATCGGATTTGTCGGATTAAATCTAAACCATCTACTGAAATATCATCTAATCGACCAATAAAAGGGGAAACATACGAAGCCCCTGCTTTTGCAGCTAATAAGGCTTGCCCAGCCGAAAATATCAAAGTACAATTGGTTCGGATGCCCTTTTCAGAGAAGTATTTAATGGCCTTGATTCCATCTTTTACCATAGGTACTTTTACTACGATATTCGGATGGATTTCTGCCAACTCCTCTCCTTCTCTGATAATCCCTTCAAAATCGGTTGCAATTACTTCGGCAGATATAGGCCCGTCTACAATTTCGCAGATGGCTCTATAGTGTTTCAGTATGTTTGAATGTCCGGATATACCCTCTTTGGCCATTAAAGACGGATTGGTAGTTACACCATCCAGCACGCCTAAATCATTAGCTTCCTGAATTTCGGCCAGATTAGCCGTATCGATAAAGAATTGCATTTGTTTAAAGTTAAAAGTAAATAAATTTTGATTAACATCCTTGTCCATAGTAGGCGTTTTTCCCATGTTTACGCTCATAGTGTTTCATGCGCAACGTATCTTTTATCCGGGGTGTATCCGGATTAATTTGTAAGGTAAGCATAGCCATACGAGCCACTTCTTCCAGTACTGCGGCATTGTAGACCGATTTCTCTGCATTTTTCCCCCAGGTAAAAGGGCCATGATTTTGTAGCAAAACCATTTCTACTTCGTTATGTGATAATCCTTTGGCTTTGAATACATCAAATATCTGGTTACCTGTTTCAAATTCATAATCTCCCTGAATCATTTCATCGGTCAATACCGGCGCACAGGGAATATCCTGATGGGTATGGTCGGCATGGGTTGTGCCAAAAACAGGGATATCTAAACCTGCCTGTGCCCAGGCTACTGCATAGGTGCTATGGGTATGGGTAATACCTCCTATATCGTTCCAGTTTTTATAGAGCTGGGCATGGGTTTTTGTATCTGACGAAGGCCGAAGTTTGCCCTCAACCAGTCGGGCATAATAATCTACAATCACTATATCTTCTGCTTTCAGTAGGTTATAAGGCACGCCACTGGGTTTTATGGCAAAAACTCCTTTTTCCCTGTCAACAGCGCTCACGTTCCCAAAGGTAAACAAAACCAGCCCAAGCTTTGGAAGCAGCATATTGGCTTCGTAGCATTCTTCTTTTAATGATTGATAGATGCTCATTTGTAGAATACTTCATTAATTTTCAGTTCATTTTTCATGCTTCTGATGGTGGTCTCCTGATCAATCACCACCAGTTCTATATCCAGCATCTCTGCCAGGTCTTCCATGCATTCGGTTGTCAGATTCTGACTATAGACCGTATGATGTGCACCACCAGCCAGTATCCATGCTTCGAGACCGATTTTCATACTTGGCTGAGGTTTCCATAAAGCCCGGGCGGTTGGTAGTTTCGGGAAAGACTCTGTTACTTCTATGGCTTCTACTTCATTGACAATCAATCGGAATCGGTTTCCTAAGTCAACCAATGACACATTCAAAGCGGGGCCTGAAGCCGCATTAAATACCAGCCGAACCGGATCTTCTTTGCCACCAATGCCTAAAGGATGCACCTCGCATTTTACCCGGCCAGTTGCAATAGACGGACATATTTCGAGCATATGAGAGCCTAATACCATCGCATTGTTCGGATTAAAATGATAGGTGTAATCTTCCATAAAAGTGTTTCCCCCCTGCATACCACTCGCCATCAGTTTCATGATATGCACCATTGCAGAAGTTTTCCAGTCACCTTCTCCCCCATAGCCATATCCGGCTGCCATCATGCGTTGTGAGCCAATGCCAGGTAGCTGGCGCATGCCGTGTAAATCTTCAAAAGTATTGGTATAAGCCGAGTAGTCTCCCTCTTTTAAAAATGCCTTCAAACCTGATTCTATACGCGCTGCTTCAATTAATGAATTGCGTCTATTTCCATTTTTTGCCAACGATGGAATTAGCTCATAAGTATCTTCATATTCCTGCACAAGTTGCGCAATTTCCGCATCAGAAATCTGATTGATTACCTGTACTAAATCGCCTACTGCATGCGTATTGACCGAAAATCCGAACTTCATTTCGGCAGCTACTTTGTCTCCGTCGGTTACTGCCACCTGTCGCATATTGTCGCCAAACCGAACCAGTTTCATAGTTTGAAGTTTATATTTACCCACTGCTACCCGCACCCAGCTATTAATTTTTTCGTGTACCAGAGTATCCTGCCAATGTCCTACCACTACTTTACGGTTCAGTCTCATTTTT
>CBIHRH010000246.1:0-7438 GCA_966212365.1 uncultured Emticicia sp.
CTCTAAGTAAAATGCATAAAAACTTTTAAAGTTTTGGAAAGATACCGCCTATCTCAATGAGAAAATTTGTGCAAATGTGACATAAATTTAACAACTTTGCAACGATATTTATAACACAGTTTTTATGACTGTGGTTCATAAATTTATATTCATTCTTTTTTTGCTATCATCATACAAAACTCAACGGAATAAGCTTTTTAAAAACGCGTTGATTTGTGAAATTCTTGTTATAAATGAGCCAAAAAATTCACTTTATTGCTATCGGGGGCGCTGTGATGCACAACCTGGCGCTTGCACTTCATAAAAAAGGATATATCGTAACCGGTTCAGACGACGAAATAAATGACCCCTCCAAAACTCGTTTGGCTGAAGTAGGCATACTACCTGCTGACCTGGGTTGGTTTCCTGAAAAAATAACAAAAGATTTAGATGCTGTTATCTTGGGAATGCACGCCTTTGCCGATAATCCTGAATTAGCTAAAGCGCAGGAATTAGGTATAAAAGTATATTCTTTCCCTGAGTATATCTATGAGCAAAGTCTTAATAAACTGCGTGTAGTAATTGCCGGAAGTCATGGCAAAACAAGTATCACCAGTATGATTCTACACGTGTTGAAGTTTTACAACCGCAAATTTGATTATCTGGTAGGTGCACAGATTGAGGGTTTTGATGTGATGGTGAATCTTGACGATGAGTCGCCTGTGATAATCATTGAGGGCGACGAATACCCTGAATCAAAAGTTCATTTGAAATCTAAATTCTTGTTTTATCATCCACACGTTTGCTTGATCAGCGGTATTGCCTGGGATCACTTCAATATCTTCAAGACTTTTGACAGCTATGTGCAGACTTTCGAAGAGTTGGCAGATGGCCTACCAAAAGCAGGTGCCATTATCTATGATGAAACCGACGATATTGTAAAGGTAATTGGCGAAAAAGACCGTACAGATGTTGGCAAATTCCCATATAAAGCGCATCCATATAAAGTTGAAAATGGTAAATGTATTTTGCAGGTTGGCAAAACCGAAGTACCGTTGGAAATTTTTGGCGAACACAATATGAAAAACCTGAACGGTGCCAGGATTATTCTTGACCGTTTGGGCATTACTGACGAAGAATTCTACGAAGCTATCAAGCATTTCAAAGGAGCTTCGAAACGTTTGGAAAAATTAGGCGAGAATACCAATACACTCATTTTCAGAGATTTTGCGCATGCTCCATCTAAACTAAACGCGACTACCAATGCTACTAAAATGCTTCATAATAATCGCAGATTGATTGCCTGTTATGAATTGCATACATTCAGTAGCTTGAATAAAGACTTTTTACCGCAATACGAGGGAACAATGGAAGATGCCGATACGGCAGTAGTTTTCTATTCTCCGCATACGCTTGAAATGAAGCGTCTCCCTCCCATTTCACCGGAAGAAATCAAAAAAGCGTTTGGCGATGATAAGTTACTGGTGTTTACTGAAAGAGAGCAGATTGTTGACTTCTTATTAGAACAAAACTGGTTCCAGACTAACTTACTCATGATGTCGTCAGGCACTTTTGGTGGTTTGGTTTTACCTGAGCTGGCGAAGCGTATTTTAGAAAAAGAAGTGAAGGAAGAGTTTCCGAAGGTAAAAGTAATCTCTCAGCAAAAAGAAGATAATTCTTGGTCGGGTTTGCTTACACAGTTCAAAAAGGTATTTAATAACGAGTAAGACCTCACCCCTGCCCCTCTCCTGAAAAAGGAGAGGGGTAAAAAAGTCTCTCTTCGCACGTAGAATTTTCAAAAAATTATTTTGCGCCTTTTTCTTGTTGCTTCCCTATCTATATTTCAAAAAAGCCCAAAGTTTTCTTTTTTTCAGGTAACTGAAATCTTTCTCATTGGCATAAGCTTCTTTCTCAAAACTGATTCTTCTGTAGGCCACCCACCATTGCCTGCATCTGGCATAATGATAAATCCATTCGGCTACGTACCAAATATAAAAGGGTATAACCAGTAATTCTAACTGCTGCCAGATGTGAATCCGCTCATGGTTCAACAAAACATCAGTAGGCTTTTTTGGCCGCACAATGATGAACGGAAAGAGTGTGATGCCGTTTATTTTTCTGAAAGGTATGCCTTTAATGATAATCATATTGCCAAAAATAGTAAGGATTTCGGGCTATCTGAAATATTTAAATGTTAATCCTCGTTTATGCTACCATAGTTCCTTGTAAAAGGCCAATTATCCTAAAAACATTAGGAAACTTTCAAATCCTTTTACACCTTTACAGCAGTTTTAAACATTAACTTATTAATCGATGAAAAAAATCAGTCTTTTTGTATCGGCATTGCTTATAAGCACGCTATCTTTTGCGCAAACTGCTGAAGAAGTTATTAACAACTACGTTACGGCAATTGGTGGCAAAGATGCCATTTCAAAAATAAAAGATTTAACCATGACTTTTGCAGGAGAAGTACAAGGAGCCAATCTGGAGGTTGTTATCCAGAAAAAAGCACCAAATAAATTCTCACAGGCTGTGAATGTAACCGGTATGGGCGAGGTACAGAAACAAGTGTGTGATGGCACAAAGGTTCGTGCAAGCGGCATGCAAGGTTCAGAGGACATTACCGACCCTGAGAAAGTAAAAGCTGTTGCGATGCAGGCTGTAATTGTTCCTGAGGCAGAATACACATCCATGGGTGCCAAATTAACTTATGCAGGTAAAGAAAAAGTAAATAATGCTGATGCACATAAATTGGAGGTAACTATCGGGACAGTTAAAATGACTGAGTTCTACGATGCTGCCACTGGTTTAAAAGTTCGTCAGGTAATCACTGCAGAAACGCCTATGGGCTCGCAAACAATTACTTCTGACTACACAGACTACAAACCTGTTGCCGGTGTGAAATTTGCGCACAAATTAAGCCAGGATTTAGGTATGATGCAATTGGCCCTGACAGCTTCTAAAATCGAAGCTAACACCAATCTGGCTGATACTTTGTTTGAAATCAAGTAATAATTGTATGTCAATAAAATTCTTGAACAAGAGGAATAGTCTTTTAGGCTTATTCCTCTTTTTTTGCCATTATACCTATACACAAACCCGTTTTGAATTTTCCCATCCACAAATGGGTACTATGTTCAGGATTGTACTCTATGCTACTGACTCTGCCAAAGCACAGGCTGCCTCTCAAAAGGCATTCATCCGTTTAGATACATTGAATATGATCTTAAGTGATTATCGTGAAGATAGTGAGATTAATCGTCTGTGCCGAACATCAGGTACAGGTCAGTATATAAAAGTGAGCGATGATCTTTGGAAAATCACGCAGGAATCCATCAAGGGTGCCCGATTGACAGAAAATAATTTTGATATTACTATTGGCCCTATGACCCAATTATGGCGACGGATGAAACGCCAGAAACAATTACCTTCTGAAACTCAGATTGCTGAGGCAAGAGCTAAAGTAGGTATTGAGAACATTGTATTGGACAGTAGGAATGAATCAATTATGCTAAAAAAGCAGGGGATGCGCATTGATTTCGGCGGAATAGGTAAAGGCTATGCAGAAGACGAAATGATGAAAATATTGAAAGCATATGGTATTACCTCGGCCATGATAGAGGCAGGAGGGAATATTGTCATTTCAAATGCACCACCTCAAGAAAAAGGTTGGAAAGTGATTATTAATAATAAAGATTATTATCTAAAAAACTGTGGGGTATCTACCTCAGGAGATATGTATCAGTTTGTTGAAATAGACGGTAAGAAATACTCTCATATTATAGACCCAAAGATAGGTATAGGAGGCACAGAATTACATCAGGTGACCATTATCAGCAAAGATGGAACGAGCTCTGAATGGCTCTCAAAGGCTTTGTATCTGATGGATAAAGAAAAGAGTAAGAAGCTGGTCAAAAAAATGAAGGCAATCGCATTTTACTAGGCTATTGCTTTCCGTTTTTTAACGAATAAGTCAGTCTGTTGATAGAAAAAACCTCTCTATTGGCTAAGTCTTTCCTGATGCTCTGGTAGCCATAAGCTAAAAAGCTATGCCCGAACCAGGCAATTAGATTTGTGCGGTCAGTATCTGTAATTCTTTCAGAATCTGAGTTGGCCTTTAAATCAAAGCTCTCTAAGTCTTTAATCTTCTCGTCTTTTTTTACTACTACTGCTTTGATCAAATCTTCGTTAGGGTAAGCCAATATATGTAAATCATCCTGATGGGTAATCTGCACTTTAGGATTCAGTTCGCTTCCTTCAACGTCTTTTAAGGCAATGCTATTATCCCACAATAATTTGCCATTATGGTCGAACCCGCACAGAATAGCGTGCGTATAACGGAAATTGTTGTAAGTATCATTACCGATGCGATAGCTGCGCCAATTACTAAAACCATTATTAGAAGGTGCCTTGTATTCTGGATAAAACACTTCGGCAATTAATATCCAGCCTTCCGGAGTTGAAACTATATCGTGTAGTAGCAATCTGTTCCGTAGTTTTACTTCTTTACCTCTCTCCTTTTTAAGTCTGATTCTCTCCTTTATCTTTTCTTCTTTCTTTGGTGCCATAAAGCTGAAGAAGTTCTGTAAATCAGAAAAGTCGATATATTGGATTTTAGAATCATTTGAAAGATTCTGCATATAAATGCCAATAGAAAGTGGTGAGCAACCCTCGGCATAATTGCCCAGTAATAAAGACGAACCATCGTCCATATTCAGGATTTTGCCCGAAATAGGCGTTCTTTGCTTATCGCCCAGCCCCATTGTATGCAATGGTTTACCTTCATACGAATAGGTTTTGATGATATACTGGCAATTTCGTTCATTTTTCAGCATCACATAAACCAATTCATTCTGCACACTTACATCCATTTCACTAATCATCAAATGATTGGCGTGGATTTCCGGCAGAACTTTTGAAGTCTTATCAAAGAAACTAAACATCACTACTACCGGACGGTCGTTGTATTTGCCTCCTATAAAAGCTTTGCTTTGCAACACCGTGAAGTGCTCTATCTCCATATTAGTCAGCAAATCACCCTCTACATAAGTTTTATCACCTGAGTCCAGATCTAAGCGTAATACACGAATATCTGTTCTTTCTCGTTTCTTGAAAAGTACAAATAAATAGCGATCGTTCTGATAAGTCTTGTTTAGTAAAAACTCTTCTTCGGGAACAAAAGTAGCTTTCCATTGTTCAGTAAGCGTGCTATCATATTTATGGAAATCGATTGTGGTTTTCCGGCGATACACATCTTCGCTTGAATGAAATAGCAAAACGCCATTTTCCTGCAACGAAAACAATTGGTGGTCTTCGTCCATGGTGCTGCTTAGCTCAAATTCAATCCTTTTTCCTTGTACCAATTGTGCAGAAATTGAAAAGGGCAGTAGCAACAAAAAAGTAAAAATCAGTAAATAACGTTTATCTATGCTTTTCATAATAGCTAATCTTAAAATCAACGACCTATCGCCCCTCGTTTCCCTAGCTCTATCACCCCTAAGTTAGACATTTTTCGATTATCCAAAGTAAATTTCAATAAAGTTTTTACTTTATGAAAGCCCTCGTTACCTGCCGCTCCCGGATTCATGTAAATCATATTATTCATTTTCTCATCCTTTATCACACGCAGGATATGAGAATGCCCGCAAACAAAAATATCAGGTATCTGTTCTTTGAATTTTTTCTTTACTGCCAGATTATAATTAGGCGGAGCTCCTCCTATATGTGTCATCCAGATATTGAATCCCTCCAACGTGAAAAACTCGTGTTCGGGCAATTGCCATTGAATTTCTTTCGAATCGATATTACCAAATACAAATCTAGTAGGTTTGAAAGTCTGTAATTGTTCAATAATCTTTACCGAACCTACATCGCCAGCATGCCAGAGTTCATCACAATCTTTGAAGTGCTCAAAAACCCTTTCATCTAAATATCCATGTGTATCTGATATGAGTCCTATATGGGTCATTTTTCTTTAATTCTTTGACAAATGATTTTCTATATACTGAATTGCTCGTAAATAATGATTTTAAAATCCCGGAAATAAACAGCAATTAATGAGAAGAATATCCTTGCAATTCTCTGAGTTTGATATACTTTAAGCTTGCATAACCTGCTTGAGTAAAAGCCCAGACAAAACCCGGATAGCCATTAAGGAAATTGAGTCTGATAAAATACTCTACAAAAAAAGTGATAGGAAACTTAGTAATGACTTTTAATATAGAAGTACGTTTCCCTTTGACATAAAGCTCTGCAGCACTTCTGGAAGAATAATCATTCATTTTCTGGAAAAACTCGGCTATATCAGAAAAGCTATAGTGTAGCATCGCATTTTTCAGGGTTAGCGTTTTCCCATCTAAAACAACCTCTTCATGTACTTCTTTATCATTATAATTCCCGAATTTCCTGTTAAATATCCGCAGGGTAGGAAGTTTTGATTCTCTGCCATATTTCAGCTTCCTATCCAGAAATATCAGTATTCTTGGTACCAGAACGCCTCTATACTCAGTATTATCTGTCAATTGAGCATCTATTTCTTTCTTTAATGCTTCGGTTACTACTTCGTCTGAATCTACTACAAATACCCAATCATTTTTAGCCTGATCTACGGCAAAATGTTTTTGTTTACCAAAGCCGTCCAGTTTCCTGTGGTAAATCTTACAGCCAAACTCCTGCGCAACTGCCAGCGTTTCGTCGGTACTGCCGCTATCAACTACCACTATTTCATCGGCCCACCCTGCTACTGCTGCTAATACCTGTCTGATTGTTCGGGTGTTGTTGAATGTGAGAATAACTACTGAAAGATGCATTAGATGTGGTTTTATTTCCAAAAGTAATATTGTTTGAAATTTTAACAGTGTAATTTTGAAAAAAAAAATGATTATTAAGATGATAGAAACCCACGCACATATTTACGACGACCAATTTGATGAAGATAGAGACGTGATGCTCAAACGGGCTTTTGAGGCTGGCGTAAAACAAATCTGGATGCCTAATTGTGACCATGAAACGATTGATGGAATGCTGGCATTAGAGCAAAAGTATCCGGGTATATGCCTACCTATGATTGGTGTGCATCCATGTTATATTAAAGAGAACTTTGAAGAAGAACTGAATACCGTAGAAAACTGGCTCGCCCAAAGGTCGTTCCCGATGATTGGGGAGATTGGCATTGATTTCTACTGGGATTTAAACTTTGTGCCGCAACAGGAAGAGGCCTTTATAGCACAATTAAGATTAGCCCAAAAATATAATTTACCTATATGCATTCATTCGCGCAATTCGAAAGATGGTCAATTAAATGCTATTGTAAGATGTGTTGAGTTGATAGACCAATTTGGATGGAGCGATTTAAGAGGCATTTTCCATTGTTTTTCAGGCAATCTGGAAGAAGCACAGAGAGTAATAGGACTTAACTTTTTATTAGGTATTGGAGGGGTTGCTACCTTTAAAAATGGTG
>CBIHRH010000247.1:0-7388 GCA_966212365.1 uncultured Emticicia sp.
TGGTTGCAAGAAAGAGGGTATCCACTATTGAAAGAAGTAGCTGATTTCTGGGTAAGCAGGGTTGAGAAAGGTTCTGATGGCAAGTATCATATTATTAATGTGGTATGTGCTGATGAATGGGCTGAGAACGTGGATGACAATGCCTATACCAATGGTATGGCTAAAGAAGTATTAAGCTTTGCTAATCGGGCAGCCAAAGAATTGGGGTTACCAGAAAATCCGACATGGAAAGAAGTACAAGAGGGTATCATCATTTTGAAATTCCCTGATGGCACTACCCGCGAACACGCCAGCTATAATGGTGAGCCTATTAAACAGGGCGATGTGAATTTGTTAGCTTATCCAATGAAGCAGATTACCGACCCCAAAATCATCAAAAAAGATTTAGATTTTTACTGGAAAGCTTTAGGTGATAACCAACCGGGAGGAAAAGGCCAAAGTCCTGCTATGGCACATGGTGTCTTTTCTATTCTGAATGTACGTTTGGGAGATACAGAAACTGCTTACAAACAATACCTGGATAGCTATAAACCCAATGAAGTACCACCCTTTGGGGTATTAGCCGAAACAGCAGGAGGTACAAATCCTTATTTCGCCACTGGAGCAGGTGGTTATTTACAAACCCTTATCAATGGCTGGGCAGGTTTGGATATTACCGATGCAGGCATCATTCAGCTAAAAACCAAACTACCAGGCCACTGGAAATCGTTAACGATTAAAGGGGTAGGAGCAGATAAAAAGACTTTTATAGTCAAATAAGATTTTACATTAGAGAAAGGGTTTAAGATTTAAATCCTTTCTCTAAAGCTGAACCCAAAATTCCATTAAAAACTCCCAAAGGTAATAGTCTGCGTAAAAATAGAAACATAGAGGCCTGTCCACTGGCCGGATAACGTAACTTATACGAACTATCGTTCGCAGCCCTAAAAATCGTTTTGGCTACTACAGTGCCATCAGGCGCACTTTTATACGATTCGTCCATATTTTTGTTAGCAATCTCCTCGTATCGGTCATAGTCTTTTAAACTTTCTTTTGTAAATAAATCCATCGAGCGGCCTAAGAAATCGGTCTTAATAGCGCCCGGCTCAATATTCTTGATTCTGATGCCAAACTGGCGGACTTCAAACTGTAAAGATTCTGCCCAACCCTCTAAAGCCCATTTGGTAGCATGATAGACACTATAGAGTGGAAAAGTGAGTCTCCCGCCCATGGAACTCACATTAATGATAGTTCCACCCTTTTGGGCTCTGAAATAAGGCAGAATCTGTCTTGTCACATTCATAACGCCAAATACGTTAGTATCAAACTGCTTTTGTATCTGTTCTCTGGTAGCTTTTTCAAAAACACCCACCGCCCCATATCCGGCATTATTGAGCAATACATCAATTTTACCAAAATCTTTAACAATACTATTGATGGCTTGGGTAATGCTATCATCGTTGGTTACATCTAAGTGATATAGTTTTATATTGGCGATTTGGTTTAATTCTGTTTCCTTTTCGGGTGTACGCATGGTTGCAGCTACATTCCAACCACGTTCAGCGAAGTATTTTGCAGTGATTTTACCTATGCCCGAAGAAGCTCCGGTTATTAAAATAGTTGATTGAGTCATTTGAGTAGAACTTTATAGTGAATATTTATTCATTTATTGATTAAAAAATAGGTTAATAATTTTAACTTTTGATCCCATCCCAGATAACGCCGAAAATTGTTTCCCATTCTTCGGTTGAAACCCCTTTCTGCGAATAAAAGGATACCTTGGCTACTGTTTCAAGCATACCACAGATAAGCGTAACCAATAGTTCGGGGTCAGTTTCTTTAACAATCCCCTGTTGCTGTCCTTCCAGTATTAACTCATAAAAAGGTTGCATAACTACGTTTTCTTCTGCCAGCACACTTTCGTTTTCATGAAAAAAAGGTGAACGAAAGTATTGTTCAAAAAAAGCCCCGTATTCAGGATGCAAAATATTGTCTGTCAGGAGATTATAACATATTTTATTCACCCTTCTTTTAAGCGGCTCATTAGTAGAAGCACCTTTTGCTACTTCATTCGATGATTTTTTTAATAAGTATAAATACAGTTTCCTGATTAACTCTTCTTTATCCTTAAAATAGATATAAACCGTTCCGGTAGCTAAATGTGCTTCTTTGGCTAAATCAGACATCTTTAATCCGGCCAAACCAATGCGTGCTATCATTTTTAAAGCGGATTCCAGTATCAATACTTCTTTATTTTCGTCCTTTGCTCTCATCTATCTAAATTACAGTACAAATATAAATGAATAAAAATTCATTTTACAAGAAAAATTAAGTTTATTTTTATTAAAGCGCTAAGTACCCGGGAGCGTAGCTTCGGCTCCGCTCAGCCACCGAAAAACCTTTTCTTGCTTCATTACCTACTTGGCATGCACTCCACTTTAATACCGATAAACCATTGGCCTTTCGGTGGCTGAGCGGAGCCGAAGCCAGACTCCTATGAATGTTGAAAATCAAACAAAAATCCATTTATACCTACACTTTCCTCTCCCCCATCTCCACAGTCTTCCCGTTTTCCAACCTGATTATCTTATCAACACAACCAGGAATCTCATCCGGATAATGCGTTACATAAACCAATGTTTTATCAAGGGCCAATACTAACTCATCAACCAAATCTCTGAAATAGACCATGTGATTATAATCAAGCCCCTGACAAGGTTCATCCAATAATAGCAGAGATGGATTTTTAACTAAAGCTCTGGCTAAAAATACCTGCCGCTGCTCACCTGAAGAAAGTTGGGTAATCTGTCTGTTAGCTAAATGATGGATATTCAATAATTTCAGATAATCTTCTACTGTAGCATGTTCCTCCGAGGTCAGTTTTTTAAATAAACCTGCCGAATCAAATAAACCGGAAGCAACTGCTTTCCATACCTCTGTATGGCGATTAAAATAGAGATGCAATTCAGGTGATACATAACCTATACGCTGTTTAATATCCCAGATACTTTCACCTGTGCCACGTTTCCAATCAAACAAATCATAATCATTCTGGTACCCTTGTGGATTATCAGCCGTAATCAGGCTCAACAACGTACTTTTCCCTGAGCCATTGGGCCCCATCAAAGCCCACTTTTCGCCTTTTTTTACCTGCCAGTCTACGCCATCTACTACATTCTTGTTTTTATACGTAACAACAATATTGCGCATATTGATGGCATAGGTAAACGCATGTTTCGGTGGATTACTTTCTATTTTCTCTAATATTTCCGGGTACAATAATTTCTCCTTAGCTATACGTTCATACATAAACTGAAAAGGTCTTGTATAAGTCTTTTTCACCTCACCCTCTTTCAATTCAATCACATGGGTAATACAATCCGGTATTTCTTTGGCCGAACTCACTATAATAATCTGAATACCCGATTGAGCAACCTGATTCAATACTTCATGCAAAGTATGCCGGCTCTCAACATCCAGCCCAATAAAAGGATTATCTAATAGCAAAAACTTCGGTTTTTTCAATAAAGACAAAGTAATCAATGTCCGCCGGGTCTCTCCATTCGAAAGTGTAACAATGCTTCGGTCTAATAAATGATTAACCTTTAGCAGGCTTGCTACACGGGCTATTTCTTCGTCTGAAAACTCTGCTGGAGGTAATTTAACAGAGTTTTCATTGACAGTACCCAAGGGTTTAATTCTGTTTTGTAGAATCTCTATCACTGTTGGTGCAATCTCTGCATCCATTGAGTTGAATCGTTGCTGATAATATTGGGTAGCAGACTGCACAATCCGGTTAAAGCTATAATCTTTGGCAACAAAGGCGATTTCTGAATAATGAGGAATATGTGCTGTACCTTTAAACGGGAATATCTTTCCGGCAATTACTTCCAGTAAGGTGCTTTTGCCTGCTCCGTTTCCACCAATGATAGCCCAGTTTTCATTTTCCTTAATTTGCCAGTTAATATTGTGCAAGACCGTGCGGTCTCCTTTTTGAATGGATACTTGAGTTAATTCAATCATTTTGTCAGAGATAGCCTGTACTCACGGGGGCTTTTGCCCTTAAGTTGCTTAAAAGTTTTATTGAAATGCGAAATATTATTGAAGCCTACCTCAAAACAAATATCGGCAATGGAAAGATTTTCGAATAATAGTCTGCAAGCCTGATTTACCCGATGCTCGTTCACAAAATCGGTATATGTAAGATGAGTAATTTTCTTGAAATATCTACAGAATGAAGGCACAGTAAGATTTACTAAATCAGCCACCACTTGAATATCTATAGATTCACGATAATGATGTTCTACATATTCATACACTCTATTAATACGATCTTCGTCTTTATGGCTGAAATCGAATAAGGCTTCAGGCGCATTGAGTGCTGAGTATTCGTTAGTAGTAGCTAGTGTCTGAAAGATATTCAATAGTTCAACCAATCTATCAAAATGAGAGAGATTGAGCATTTTTTGCAACTTGGTAGCCACTATTTTCTTTGCCTTGCCATGAAACGAAAGTCCTTGCTTGGCTTTTTCAAACAGGTGCTTAACCTGTTGCATTTCAGGCGTATACATAAAACTCTCTCCCAGAAAATCTTCCCGGAGCTGCACGACTATTTCTTCATGCTCACCTATAACACCATAGCCAAAGCCCGTGTGTGGCAGGTTTGGGCCGATGAAAACCAGCTCACCTTCTTCATAGTTAGTCAGGTGCTGACCAATGTGCAATTTACCCGAACCTTTACGTACAAAAACGATTTCGTACTCAGGGTGATAGTGCCAGAAGAACCTGTCATTTTCTGATTTCCAGTGGATAAGACGGAAAGAACTACCCGTATCGGGGGAGATTTTCTCGTATTCTACTTTCATGCTTTATTATCATTATCAGTAAAACAAATTTATAAAATATGTTAATAAAGTACAAGTATTTGATAATGATGGAATAGTTTATTGTAGAAAAATAGCTGAATTTTGTAGCCGTAAATATCTATTATTTAGCCTTTCTTTTGACAAATATACTTTACCTATGATAATTGAATTAGCGAAGCCAAGGCTTCGCTTTTTTATTGCATGGTAATTTCTTAATTTTTTAGGGCAATTATTAGCTTTTTGTTTTAAAGTTTCTACTTTTACGATATCTATGCCCTAAAATTTGATAATCAGATTTCTCAAACTCCTTCTCTTTCTTCTGCTTTTCACCGAAAATATTTCGGCACAATATATCTTTGATAATATCAGAACCAAGGATGGGTTATCGTATAAACAAGTTATTAGTATACTGCATGACAGTGAAGGCTATTACTGGTTTGGTACGCTTAACGGGCTCAATCGTTTTGATGGCTCCAGCATTAAAGTATTCAATAAAGCAAATAAAAATACACCCGGATTACGTGATGAATACGTCAGTTCAATAGTTGAAAATACAGATGGTACATTATGGCTTTCTACTCCCGTGGGCGTAAGTATTTTTAATAAATGGAAACAGACTTTTACTTCTGTTTCTTTCGAAAATTATAATAAACCCATTAACATTATTAAACTTTTTCGTGATAAATATAAACGAATCTGGGCATTTACCTACGATGAAGGCCTTTTCTGGTTTGATTACAAAAAACAACAATTTGTTCACTTTAAAGGTGACGAAATTCTTAAAAATATAGGTATTTTCAGACTAGGGATAGGTCAGGATACCCTTCGGAATGGCTTTTGGGTAGCTACTCAGCAAGGTTTACATTTTGTTGACTATGCTGCATCAAAAATTTATAATCATGCGAATAACCCAAAGCAATGGCCAATATTGAATAATCATAATATTACAGCAATGGCTCTTGACGCTGAAGCCAATATATGGTATAGTGACCAAACAGACCAGGCTATCCATCATTTTGATTTCAAAACTAAAGAAGACAAACGCTGGGAAGAGTTACTCCAAAAACCATTAATAAAATTAGGAGATGGCGCTAACAAACTCTTTGTAGATTCGCAAGGTACTCTCTGGATCTCCACCTGGAAGTACCGCTCATTTTATCTGAAAAAAGGAGCCAAAAATATTGAGCAATTTGAGTATGCCATTGCCGATCCTAACGACCTGGGCTATGGTTTTTTTTATGATTGTTATGAAGATAAAAAAGGAACAGTCTGGGTGGGTACGCTTAATGGTGTTAGTCGCTGGCGCGTGTCTCATTCACTTGAAAACATCATTCATATACCCAGTTATAAAGCCTATATTGATGTAGAATTTGCCTCTGTTAATGATATATATCTTGGAGCAAACAACGACTACTGGATAGCTAAAGAAGATGGTTTGTTTTATTTAAAAAATCTGAATGCTCCTGCCGAAAGGTATGCAGTTTCTCATACAGACCTTTATAAAAATGAAATATTGAGTGCTTTTATGGTTAATAAAGAAGTATGGTGTACTACTTATTTAGGATTATTAGCTTTTAACCCTGCAACTAAAAAGTTCCGTGATATTTCAATACCATCTATACAAGCAAGCGAAGGAGCGCAAGCTTATACAAAAGATAAAAACAGGCCTTTTATTACAAAAATTTTTAGCGCTAAAGGTATATTACCGGATATAGAAGAAGAGGCTAACTCTTTATGGCTCTACTCTTACGGAGATGGCTTTTATACATATAATCTTAAAACCAAAGAGACTAAAAAATATCCTATTGATGCGGGACCTTGTACCATGATGCACCAAAAAAAATCAGGCGAACTGCTTGTTTGTATGCAAGATGGCCTTTGGTTTTTTGATAAAAAACTGCAAAAATTCATTAAGATTGTGGCAGACTGCCTGAAGGGTGCTTTTTTATATAAAATAGCCGAAGACAAAGACGGTTATATATGGGTAGGTACAAATAAGGGGCTTTACCAGATAGATATAACTGGCAAGTGCCTTTTTAAAATGACTACATCGGAAGGCTTATTGATGAATAGCATCTCACAATTAGCATTCGACCAGTTAGATAATCTTTGGATTGGAACTCACAGTGGTATTTTAGGATACCTGAATCTTAAAACTAAAACTTATGCAGTTTTTGATTTTAATACGCGACTCCCTTTTCATGAATATTGGGCAACCTTCAGACAAAATAAAAAAACAGGACAGTTTATTATTTCTGTCTTCGATGAAATGCTTATCATAAATCCGCAGAAATTACAACATAAAGAGGCATTACAAAAGCCTATTATTACAGATATACAGGTTTTTGAAAAAGAAATGCCTTTTACTGACAAAGACAGACTTAATCTTACCTACAAGCAGAACTATTTCACTATTAGCTTTTCTTCGCCCGACCACCGGGATAATGTAGCCTTACAATATGCCTATAAATTAGAAGATTATGACGATAACTGGATATACTGTGTACGACGTCTATCGGCATCTTATAACAACGTACAAGGCGG
>CBIHRH010000248.1:0-7338 GCA_966212365.1 uncultured Emticicia sp.
GCTTCCATGAAAGTAGGTTTCATAATCCAGTAGTCTACTTTTTCGCCTTTTGAGTTAGTATACACATGTTTTTCAGGATAACTTAGTTTTCTGTCTTTCAACCAACCATCATTATGTGCGCTTAGTTTTACACCGTTTTTCATTGTCAAATCAGCCATATATAACTCTGATGGATTGGCTACTTCTGTTTTGGCAAAAACTAGTTTATCGTTAGTTAATTCAAATGGGCTATTGCCAGATTCATAATCGCTCAAACGTTCAATTTTACTGGTTTTCACATCCATTCTGAAAACAGGAATACCACCATTAGATGAAGCAGACAGATACAAATATTTATTATCTGATGTCCATTTCAAGTTACCTGGCACACGGTCAAACTCTACTACCTGACGATTGGTGCCATCAACATTGGCAATTACTAATTGTCCGAATGAAAGCAGGTTTGGTGTATTCATAGTCATAGCCAATAATTTACCATCCGGTGAAGGCTCGATTCCTTAAATGCTCTTTCAGTTTTCTGAAACCAAAACTCTTCTTTCAGATCAATCCAGATTTATACTTATCACAATGCTTTCCTGTTCACGGTCAGGGTGTTGGTCAGCATCTTTGCCGCAAACAGCCAATACTCGCTTGCCGTCAGTTGTCCAGGTAGCTTGTCCATACGACCAGAATCCGGTTGTGAGTGGCGTAGCTTTGGCATTTTCTTTTACATCAGTAACGAATATATGCGAGAAACTCAATTCCGGCTCTACTGTAGCTTCACCCTGAAAATTCAAACGGTTTACTACTCTGGCTTTTTTATCTTCTACATCTTTATCCAGATACGCTCTTATTTCCTCAATGCTTCCATCAGGGTTAGCCTTGATTTTCTTGTCTTTAGTCAGAAACTCATTCTTCGGGAAACCCGGTTTCTCTAAAGACCAGATCGGGCCTGCCTTTGAGGGATTCAGCGTAGAATCTTTTAATAATTCATTAAAGGAGATTCCGCCACTAAACAGGATTTTTGAACCATCCGGTGAGAAGGATGGATTGCCGGCCCCGTATTTAGAATTAGTTAATTGCCATGCCTCACCCCCATCTAAAGGCATAATAAAAATCTGGCCTTTGCCTTTTGTGGCTCTTACAAATGCTATGGATTTGCCATCGGGCGAGAAAGTAGCCTGAGAGGCACTCTCTAAGCCACGGGTTAAAGCTTTTGGGGTACTACCTGCCTGTAAATCTATCAGATACAGATGTGTGCGGTAATCATACTCTAAAGCATTATCAGCATTTACTTCAATGGTTCTCAGACCATAAACTGCCTTTTTGCCATCCGGTGAGGTAACAATAGATACTACTTGTTTGATTCTGGTTAAATCGGTTACTAAGACTTTCTGTGAGTTGGTTTGTGCAAAGACTAAGTTTGAAATGAAGAGTAATGTGAAGACTATTCTCATAGTAGATAGTTTGTTTTGAGGTTTATGTGGTAAAAATACGAAAAGGCATGAAAACAAAAAACCGCAAGTCTCTTTCGGAACCTGCGGTTTTGTATCTGAACACCTCTGATTGATTAGAATCTGAAGTGTGAGAACGCTTTGTTAGCTTCTGCCATACGGTGCGTATCATCTTTTTTCTTCACCGCTGCACCTTCACCTTTCGATGCCGCAACGATTTCACCTGCCAAACGCTCTGTCATGGTTTTCTCTCCACGTTTACGTGAATAGTTGATCAACCATTTCATTCCTAAAGATTGTTTACGCTCCGAACGTACTTCTGTAGGTACCTGGAAAGTAGCACCACCTACACGACGGCTCTTTACCTCTACCGATGGTGATACGTTGCTCAACGCTTTTTTCCAAAGCTCTAAGCCGTTTTCTTTTGTACGTTTTTCTACAAGATCCAATGCGCCGTAGAAAATGCTGTAAGCAAGACTTTTCTTGCCATCGTACATCAGGTTATTAACGAATTTTGTTACGACTACATCTCTGAATTTAGGATCAGGTAATACGTAACGTTTTTTTGGTTTTGCCTTTCTCATTTTTTTAAATAAGGTTTCGTTTTTTTGAAAACTAATTCACCCTGAAATTTCAGGATTACTACCCCGTAACTAAACGATTTTCCGTAGTGACGGTACTAAACATAAAAGCGATTATTTTTTCTTGCCGCCTTTTTGTGGAGCTGCAACCTGACCTGGTTTAGGACGTTTCGCACCATATTTTGAACGACTTTGTTTACGATTGTTTACACCTGAAGTATCAAGGGCACCGCGAACAATGTGGTAACGTACGCCTGGAAGGTCTTTTACACGACCACCACGAATCAATACGATTGAGTGCTCTTGGAGGTTGTGGCCTTCACCTGGAATATAGGCATTTACCTCTTTTGTGTTACTTAAGCGAACACGAGCTACTTTACGAAGCGCAGAGTTTGGTTTCTTTGGAGTCGTAGTATACACGCGAGTACACACGCCACGACGTTGTGGGCATGAGTCCAACGCTGGAGACTTCGATTTCCAAGTCATTTGCTCTCTACCGTTTCTTACTAACTGTTGTATAGTAGGCATTTTGTTTTGAAAATTATTTTTCGTTTAGTTACTAAATTCCTAAATAGGGCTGCAAAGGTACGAGCTTTTTTTGAGAATAGAAAACAGTTTTCAAATAATTTTGGGCAAATAAGGCCTTATTATCAATTATTTATCAGAAAAATGCTCTTTTTGTTGGTATTTGTCCAAACATTTTAATATCGGGTATCAACAATGATATTATTTAAAAATATGTAAATTGCGTACTAAATATTCAAACCCGGAGTATAGATATTTAAGATTTTAGAAATATAGTTCGATTTGTAGAGACGTATTGCAATACGTCTCCATGGGCCTATGCAAAACCAATTAATGTATTTATAGGGGGCGTTTCAAAAGGATAGCTGATTATTCTGATGCGGACAGGCCCTCGGAGACGTATAGCAATACGTCTCTACAAAAACGGTTATTTCGTAAAATCTAATAACCATACTCCTACATAAAACCTATAAACCTTCTATTTATGGCAAAGTCCATAGTATCAACTTTTCTTTTGATTGTATTTATCCAAGTAACGGTAACTCAATCATTCGCTCAATCCAAAAACGCTCCCCTGATAGTTTTTGTCACAGGCGACCACGAATATAGTGGCGAATACACCCTTCCGCTGATTGCCGCTGAATTGGAAAAAAACTATGGTTTCAGAACCAAAGTATTAAAGGCCTACCCCGACCAGAATGCTGAAAAAAACATCCCGGGCTTAGAGGCCTTAAAAGATGCTGATTTAGCCGTTTTTTATCTTCGTTGGCGTCAATTACCTAAAGAACAATTAGATTACATTGAAGCCTATCTGAAAACCGGCAAGCCTGTGATGGGCTTCCGTACTACTACCCATGCTTTCAATTACCCAAAAGGCAGTGAATTAGAGAAATGGAATGCCTTTGGTGAATTTGCCTTGAATGCGCCTCCGGGTTGGGGTGGTAAAGCGGCACATACGCATTACGGTCATGAAAGTAGTACTGATGTAACGATTATTCCAGCTGCAGCAAAAAATCCGATTCTGACAGGTGTAGAGCCCAATTTCCATGCCCGTTCATGGTTGTATAGAGTATTGCCGGATTACCCAACTAAAGGTTCAGAGTGGTTATTGATGGGCAAATCGGTGAATCCTGACAAGGCAGCGATTGAAAATCCTGTAGCCTGGACAGGCACTAACTCTTTTGGCGCTAAAGTATTTACCACAACTTTAGGTCACCCGGAAGATTTTCAGATAGAATCATTCCAACGCCTGGTCATTAATGCTATCCATTGGGAATTAGGTAAACCTGTTCCTAAAAAATGGAAAGGTAAGATTGATATTAATGTACCTTATAGAGGTATGACTAAGTGATTTTTAAAACCCCACCCCGACCCTCCCCAACTGTGGGGAGGGGGACGAAAGCCTTTGTTCTCGGCATCTGAATTCATAATGGGAAAAAGCTTTCTATTCCCTCCCCATTGTTGGAGAGGGTTAGTGTGGGGTTGTTTTTTTAACACAACCCTAATTATTCTATTCATGAAACTCAATATCAGACTATTAATAGTCCTATTTGTGCTGACAGTTTTTGCTATCAGCTCATTTCAGACTACTCCTCCCCCGGCACTGACCGTTCAGAAAGATTCACATATCTCATTAATCGGTGGCAATTTAGGGTCTCGGATGATGAATTACGGACTTTTTGAGACCGAAATGCACGTTCGTTATCCTGATTATAATTTATATATCCGCAATATGTGCGATGGCGGCGATACTCCCGGTTTCAGGCCTCATGCCAGCCGTAATTTACCTTGGGCTTTCCCGGGAGCAGAACAATTCCAGACTGAATATGCCAAAAATTCTGCCAGTGAAGGGCATTTCGATTCACCCGACCAATGGCTTACCCGCTTAAAAACGGATATTATCATCTGTATGTTCGGGTATAGCGAATCTTTTCTGGGCAAGGCGAAATTAGATATATACAAAGCCGAATTAGATGCCTTTATCAAGTATACGCTTAACCAGAAGTACAATGGTAAAAGCGCTCCGCAATTAGTCATTGTTTCACCGATAGCTTTTGAAGACCTGTCAGGCAAATACGATTTGCCCAATGGCGTAAAAGAGAATGAAAACCTTTGGTTATATACCAAAGCCATGAAAGAAGTAGCAGACCAGAACAACGTGCTATTTGTTGACGCCTTCACGCCTTCTAAAAAATGGTATGATACAACCAAAGAGTTTTTAACGATTGATGGTTCGCAATTGAATGAAGAGGGTTACAAAAAGTTCTCTGCTTTATTGACTGATGCCGTCTTCGGGAAAGCACCTGCCAAAGCAGAGTCTAACAGAAGTTTGATTCTGGCGGCAGTAAAAGAAAAAAACTGGATGTGGCACAACGACTATAAAATCCCGAATGGGGTACATGTGTATGGTCTTCGATATAATCCTTTCGGGCCGGATAACTATCCTGCCGAAATTGAGAAGATTCGTGAAATGACTGATATTCGCGACAAAGCCGTTTGGTTGGCAGCATCCAAAGGTGAGAAAATGGACGTAGCCGCAGCAGATAAAAACACGAAAACGTTACCACCAGTTAAAACCAACTTCAATCCTGAAAAGAATGGTAGTTTAACTTATCTCTATGGTGAAGAGGCGTTAAGTAAACTGAAAGTACCTACAGGCTATAAAATTGAGCTCTTTGCCTCAGAGCCGGAATTCCCTGATCTGGCAAAGCCAATGCAGATGTCGTTTGATAATAAAGGTCGCTTGTGGGTAGCGGCTATGCCGAGTTATCCGCATTATAAGCCAGGAGACACCAAGCCTAATGACAAAATCTTAATCTTTGAAGATACCAATAACGACGGTAAAGCTGATAAAGAAACCGTTTTTGCCGATGGCTTACACCTGCCTTTAGGTTTTGAAATCACCCACGAAGGTGTTTTTGTTTCGCAGGGAACTAACCTGAAACTACTTACTGATACCAATGGTGATGATAAGGCCGACAAAGAAGAAATCATCTTTAGTGGATATGATGACCATGATACACACCATAATAGCCATGCTTATACAGTTGACCCGTCTGGTGCTATTTATTCGGGTGAGGGCGTATTCTTACACACCAATATAGAAACTTCTTATGGTACTGTACGTGCAACCAATGGTGGGTTTTATAGATTCAGCCCACAATTGCGCAAATTAGAGCGTACGGCGCAGTTATCTATCCCAAACCCGTGGGGGATTGCTTTTGATGATTGGGGACAACCATTTTTTGCTGAAACCTCAAGCCCTGATGTACGATGGATGATGCCGGGGACTGTCTTACCTCGCTACGGGGAAGCTACGCATAAGGGTGTACAATTGATAGAAAAAGCCCACATGGTTCGTCCGACTTCGGGATTGGAATTTGTATCAAGTCGCCATTTCCCTGATGAAGTGCAAGGGGATTTGTTAATCAATAATACTATCGGTTTCCTTGGCATGAAAATGCACAGTATGGTTGATGATGGAACAGGTTACAAAAGTAAGCATAGAGCAGATTTAATTGTGAGCGAAGACCGTAACTTCCGTCCGGTTGATATGGAGTTTGCGCCGGATGGCTCGCTTTATGTGATTGACTGGCATAATATTCTGATTGGCCACATGCAACACAATGCCCGTGACCCGCTTCGCGACCACTCGCATGGACGCATCTATCGCATCACTTATCCATCAAGACCATTGGTAAAACCTGCTGCCATTGCCGAAGCAAGTGTGGAAACTTTGCTGGATAATCTGAAATTACCGGAATATCGCACACGCTACCGTACGCGCAGAGAGTTGAGAGGTAGAAGTGCGGCCGAAGTATTACCAAAAATTACCAAATGGGTAGCGGCATTAGACAAAAATGACCCACGTTATGAGCACCATGTATTAGAAGCGCTATGGGTTACCTGGGGTTTAGACAAGGTTGACCAGAAATTACTGAAACAGATGTTAAAAGCCAAAGATTATCATGCCAGAGCTGCTGCGGTTGAAGTTTTACGCTTTACAGGCCACCAGGTACCTGACCAAGCCGCCTTATTGATGCAGGCCGTGAAAGATGAAAACAGCCGTGTGCGTCTGGATGCCATTGTCGCTTCTTCGTGGATTGGTAAAGCAAAGGGCAATCCTATTCTGGCAGAAGCTAAAAAGAAACCTTTGGATGATTGGATGATTCATGCTTATGAAACAGCAGTAGCTCACCTCAACGATATGCCTGTGAAGAAAGAAAAAGAAGTAGCCGAAAAATCAAGTTTGAAAGGGGCAGAACTGGAGCTATTTAATATAGGTAAAACTATTTATGCTAAAGAAGGCTATTGTGCTACCTGCCATCAGGCAGATGGGAAGGGTTTAACCGCTTCGGGCTTCCCGCCATTGGCTGGTACTAACTGGGTAAATGGTAATGAAGAGCGCGCTATCAAGATCGTGTTGAAAGGCTTATTAGGCCCGATAGAGGTCAATGGCAAAAAATATCCGGGACAGGTGCCCATGACACCTTTTGAAGGCTTGTTGAATGATAAAGAAGTAGCAGCGGTATTAACCTATGTGCGCAACTCGTTCGGCAACAAAGCCTCTGCCATTCAGCCTGAAAAAGTGAAAGCGGTGAGAGCGGCTGTGAAGAGTCAGAAGGATATATATAATGCTTCGAAGTTGTTGGAAGAACATCCTTTGGAGAAATAACGCTCTAATTATTCTATAATTCCTTGAATTATTGGATTTGATACATTAAAAACCTAAAGATATACATGTGTAGAGACAGGGCAATGTGCCAGACGAAGTAGAGTTGTACCCGTTTATGGCGAAA
>CBIHRH010000249.1:0-7321 GCA_966212365.1 uncultured Emticicia sp.
TCAAGTGCGGCCCTACTATTATTAGTATCAGAATATTATTTTCCGGTTTCTTTTGCCCAGGTATCTTTCAAGCCTACTGTGCGATTGAACACCAATTTACTGTCGGTTGAATCTTCATCTAAAGAGAAGTAACCTTTACGTAAGAATTGATATCTGGTTCCTATAGTGGCATCTTTCAGAGATGGTTCAACGTAGGCAGTGATGGTTTGTAAAGAATCGCTGTTGATATATTCTTTAAAATCACCTTCTTCACTGCTCGGGTCTTCTACTTTGAAAAGACGATCATATAATCTAACCTCTGCTTCAATTGCCTCGGCAATAGATACCCAGTGAATCGTGCCTTTTACAGAAATCCCCGAAGTATCTTGTCCGCTTTTTGAGTTTTCGATGTATGAGCAATGTAATTCTATTACTTCGCCATTTTCATCTTTAATCACATCATCGCAACGAACAATATAAGCACTTTTCAAGCGTACCATTTGTCCTGGAGCTAAGCGGAAATATTTTTTAGGAGGATTCTCTAGGAAATCATCTTTCTCAATGTAAATCTCACGGCTAAACGGAACACTACGGGTTCCTCCCTCTGGGTCTTCCGGATTATTTTCAGTTGTTAAAATTTCTGTTTCACCTTCGGGATAATTTGTAATAACCACTTTCAGAGGGTCAAGTACAGCCATTACTCTGTCAGCTGTTTTGTTCAGCTGTTCTCTTATACAAAACTCTAATAGACCCACACTTATCAGATTATCGCGTTTAGCCACGCCAATTCTTTCGCAAAAATCACGAATAGCTTCCGGTGTATAACCTCTACGGCGTAATCCTGAGATCGTAGGCATACGAGGGTCATCCCATCCACTTACGTGCCCTTCATTAACCAGTTGCAGAAGTTTGCGCTTGCTCATTACTGTATAAGTAAGATTCAAACGAGCAAACTCATATTGTTTCGATGGGAATATCTCTAAGTTCTCAATACACCAATCATACAGTTCACGGTGAGGTACAAACTCTAGGGTACAGATAGAGTGTGTAATGCCCTCAATAGAATCTGATTGCCCGTGAGCAAAATCATACATCGGATAAATGCACCATTTATCACCTGTACGGTGATGTTTGGCAAATTTGATACGATAGATAATCGGATCACGCATCAACATATTGGTTGAGCCCATATCAATTTTTGCTCTTAGTACATGTGTCCCCTCTGCAAATTCCCCATTCTTCATTTTTTCAAACAGGGATATATTCTCTTCAATAGTTCTGTTTCTATACGGGCTATTAATACCGGGTTCTGTTGGCGTACCTTTCATGGCTGCCATTTCTTCTGATGTGCTGTCATCCACATACGCCAAACCTTTATTAATCAGCTTTTTGGCAAATTCATATAACTGCTCAAAATAATCTGAGGCATAAAATTCATTGGCCCAATTAAAACCCAGCCATTGCACATCGTTTTTAATCGATTCTACATATTCTGTATCTTCCGTAACTGGGTTTGTATCATCAAAGCGCAAGTTTGTTTGTCCACCATATTTCTGGGCAGCGCCAAAATTTAAACAAATAGATTTTGCATGCCCAATGTGAAGATATCCATTAGGTTCAGGAGGAAAACGGGTCAGTACACGTCCGTCGTATTTTCCTGATTCGAGATCATTTTCAATGATTTGCTCGATGAAGTTTAAAGATTTTTCTGTCGCTTCTGCCATATTCAATGGTGGTATTGTTGCTATGTCTGCGAATTTAATATTTTTTTATTGTAAAGAATTTGAGTTTTATGCCTTACAATGCATTTTATTTATTAAATATTAAAAAAAATTGGAATCATTATATTTATATTATTCTTAATAATTTACTAATTGAGTATTTATTAGCAATAATCCTGCAAAACTCTGTCAGTTATACTGACACTAAAAAATAATAGCATACTATATTTATTAATTCTATTTGATGTATTTTTAAAAGTCTTATTAATCATCGCAAAACTCCATTTTTAATGAGCTTTAAAACAACCGTTAATCGTTTCTTTTCTAATAAATACCTGGCCTTCGCTATTACATTAATCATTTTTGTTTTGTGTAGTTTTCCCAGTAAACACCTCCCGGTTGTTTCCAGTTTTAGTGATAAAACCGAACATTTTCTTGCCTTTGCGGTATGGGCTTTTTGCTGGCAGGGTGCCTTTGGTAAATATACCCGGACTATTCTCTTGGGTATTTTTTATGGTATTCTGATTGAATTCTGGCAAGGAATATTACCCGAGTTTTTTCATCGTAATTTTGATTGGTACGATGCTTTGGCAGATAGTATAGGTGTACTGATTGGAGTAGCCTTGTGGAGGATAAAAAATCTTTTAAATCTATAAAGTATCTACTTTGGTGTATTATTGCCTACTTGGGGCATTAATTCCTCACTCATCTGTTTGCGTATAATTAAAATACTCCTTAGACGCTCGTTGGAATACTTTTTTCATAATTATCAGGGATTGAACCCCTTTAAAAATTTAATATTATGAAAAATTACCTTAATAGCATTCTGCTATTGTTGCTATTGGCAACGGTAGCGACGGCTCAGTCTCAGAAAACCACTACCAGGCGTTTTAGTCAAGACTTTGCACTTCAAAATACTATATCTGCTTCAAAACCTATGTTTCATGTGTTTACTAATTACGAGCAGATGAGCTACTTTTTTAAGCCTGCTATTATCAGTGAAGCCAATGCGGCCCCTGTAATTAGTAGTAAAGATTTTGTGAACAATTTTGTAGTAGCTATATCAGGTTCAAAATCGAGTAAAACCAAACCTGTTATTACAACTGTACAGCCTAAAAATAATAGCCTATATGTATATTATGAAGAAGTGAAATCACTAGACAATGATAAATCGGCAGTGATGGCAGTGGCAAAAGATGATTTTAAAGAAATTGTTTTTGTAGACAGAGCTTCTAATAACCAGAAACGAATTTACTATACCGACGTGCCTCCTACCGTATCGAAAATTGTATTATCTTATTTAGATATGCCGGCATCTGATGCCTATAAGCACGAATATCAGATTACGGTAGATGAAATGGGTGAGGTTATTGTAGTAAAAGATGAGAATGGCGAAATCACGAACAGAACAAATTTTATAGTAGATGAAAAAGCCTTTGAAAATTTGAAAGCCAGTACTGTCAACCTGGAAAATGGCGGAGAAAAGATTGACAGGAGCTCAATAAAAGGTAAAAATTATAGAGAAATTTTGTTGTTAGATGATTCTAACCAGGTGGTATATTCTTTGACATGGGATAATACTAGTCAGATTAACGCGGCTACTCTGAAGTTTGTGCAAGCTATAGAGAACCTTGTGCCTGAGAGAGCGATCAGCTTTAAGAAAACCAGAGATGCAGAAGTTGCCAGAAATTAATCTGGCAACTAAACTTGAGCTATCAACTAAATTCATACAACTATGGAAACCGGGAAAATAGTAAGAGAAGTGAATTATATTATTATTCATAATCTTGATGCCCAGGAGGCATATACTGATGCAGCAGGCAATGTAGAAAACGATCAACTGCGCAAGGCCATGCTTGATGAAGCAGACAGAAGAGGAGGGTATGCCAGAGAATTGCAACGGGAAATTAAAGACCTTGGCGAAGAAGTGGCAGACGATACCAGTGCCGAAGCAGCCTGGCGTAGAATATGGCTCGACATTAAGGACATATTTACCACAAAAGATGATAATGCTATTGTGGAAGAATGTAAAAAGGCCGATGATGAAACAGTGATTGCTTATGATACTGTATTGCAGATAGGTGACGGTTTTTTACCTTCACGCATATATAATATTATCAGGCAACAACGAAAAGAAATAGGCTTGACTTATCAAGCCCTTTTAAAATTTCACGAATTGCAGGCTGAGCATTAATCAGGGCTTAAAAAGGATTTTCCCTGTCTGTACTTTTTCGATTTCGGCTCTGTTCATTAATTCAGCTCTGGAACCGCTTTCTACGAAGAGGCGCGCCTGATCGTTGTAGTGTTTGCTCATAAGATTACCAGATTGACCTGTGGGTAGCACACTTCTGCCATGTTCAGGGCTTCCGAAATCAACAATCCGGCGTAAGGCAGGGCCATAGCTTACTTCGTAGATACCCGTTGAATCAATCGAAAAATCCAGGTTATTGATGGTCTCTCGTCCGCCGGGAGCAGAGAATGGACCAACATTAAAGAAACTTCCAACTACAGGTAAGATACCTAATGGATGTTTATGAGTAAGTATATGCACTTTTTTCCATTGCCATTGGTCTATATTGCTGCCTAATTGTTTTTCAAGACTTGCTAATGCTTCATTCAACGACTTGGTCAGCATTTGTCGGCGGGTTTCCCGCTCCTTGGTATGAATATTATCCCACCACGGAGAGTCTTCTTTCTTGATTAAGGCAATCATATTTCTTTTGAAATTGACATTATGCTCAAGAGCTTTGAAAACCTCATTGCCTAATTCGTCTTTCACTGTATTAACAAGAATAAAATAGAGGAATCGGTAGAAAATAGTAGGTTCAACTTCTTCCAAACCATGGGTACCGTCCCAGGGAATTAGTTTTGCAATTGATTTTTTTGCTAATGGAGATAATTCTTCGGCAAAAATGATAGGGATAATATCCTTCAACAAACCTTTATAACCAGGAGAAGTAATATCGTTAATAACCTTGCGAACTTCTTCTTGTGTCCAGTCTTTTTTATCGGTGAATAACAATTGTTCAATGCGCCTTGCTCTATCTCCCGGCACATAATAACCCGGCACAAACCCGGTACCCATATCAGCCGGTTGATTATTAGCAGTATATAAAATCCCTCTTTGTGGATTCATAATCTGTGGATTTTGTGAGAAATCGTACCAACCTGTTGGGTCATCGTTACCTGTAGAACCATCTAAAATCAGCATCGGATTTACGTGTGCCGGTCGCTTAGGCAATTTCGCTGCAGCCCACCAGGCAATATTGCCTTCGGTGTCTGCCCACATAAAATTCAATCCGGGTGCAGCCAGCTTACTTACAGCTTTACTGGCCTCCGTAGCGTTTCTGGCGTGCGACATCTCATAAAAAATCTCTAAAAAATGACTCGGGAATTGATTAAATACCCACCACATAGCAATCGGCTCTTTCTGGTCGGCCATTTCATCAAAACTATCGTTCATCAGAATGCCGTGGCGAGAACTTTTGATTGAGATTTTTACATCCGCTGCATCTTTTACTTTGATGTTTTCTTCATATGCCTTCAAATCTTCCCAATGGTCTTTATACCAAACCTGATTCGGGTTTTGAGGATTTGCTTTTTCTCTGAAAAAATCAACATCATCGTTTTCAAACATAGTCAATCCCCATCCACCATATTGTGAGTGTCCTAAAGTCGCCAAAGGAGCTCCGGCTAAGAAATTACCATAAAACTTATAATCTGGGCATTCAAGATGGGCTTCGTACCACACCGAGGGTTGCGAGAAACCAATGTGAGTATCATTAGATAAAATCGGTTTTCCGGATTTTGTTTTAGCGCCGCTAATCACCCAACCATTAGAGCCGTGATAGGGTGGGAAAGGGGCCGTTTTTTCAATGATTGCTAATTGATTAGCCATCATAGCTAAGTTCCTGGCTACTTTTGCTACAGAATCTTTTGCCTGTACCGGAATAGTAGGTTCGCCCTTCGGCCATTGAGACCAGACATCTTTCAGATAGGCATCGCCATATTTACTGTAGATTAAAGTAGCAATAGATTCAGATCTGAAGGCTTCGGCAAAAGTAAAGCCCATATAGCCAGCAATGATATAGGTATCTTCTATCGTAAAAGGAGTTTTAGGAATACCCACTAATGAAAATTCAAGTGGTGTTTTTCCTTGTTGAATGTATTCATTAATACCTTTAATATAAGCTTCTGAAGCCTTTACAAAAGGAGCATCAGGATTCTTTTTTACCAAAGAGTCAATCGTCCATCTTGCATGCTTGCGTAACCCTAAAGTTCTGAGGAATTTATCTGAGGCTAAAGCATCTTTGCCAAAAAGCTCGGCTAATCTACCATCTGCCAGGCGTCGCAGAAGTTCCATTTGGAATAACCGGTCTTGCGCATGCACATAACCAAAAGCATAAAATAAATCTTCTTCATTTTGTGCATAGATATGTGGAACACCATAATCATCATATAGAACCTCAACTTGATTTTTCAACCCTTTTAATTGTAACTCTGCATTCAAATCAGGTTTTAGACTGTTTAACCATACGAAGATGCCTATTGCTATTAAAACAACGAGTAGTAATACGCCCAATAGTATTTTTTTTATAAGCTTCATAGATGGTAGAGATAAAGGTTTGCTATACAGGGTTTTTCGCTTCTATCAGGCAGGCAATTTAAAAAAAAACTTTTATATGGCCGATGGCTAATTGAATAGATAATCAAAAAGCACCTTTAGAAGTGCTAAAGGTGCTTTCGGCGGATTGGGGTTAATTTGTTTAATTCTCTGAGTTTCTTTTTTACTTCTCTTCTTCGCCTCCGCGACCAGTCTATAGTTTCATTGTTTTTTAATAAAAGACCACTAGAGGTCTGTTGAAGCACGTAAGCCAGATTAATCACATGACTTCTATGAGTTCTTATAAATTGTCCATAAGGAAGAAGCACTTTATGTACTTTACTTATAGTGAGTGCTACCATATATCGTTTACCATCAGCTAAATGAATAGTTGTATAATTAACAGAGGCAACTAATTTAATCACATCAACAGGTTGTACATATATCTGTCCGACTATGTGTACACAGTTTGGCAGTATTTTGTCCATTTTTGGGTTTGATAATAATGATAGCTTAGTGAAGCTATTCGTGTAAGATTTGATTTTAAAAAACAGCGAAATCGAATTATTTTAAACAGTACTTCAATAATGTTTAGATAAGCTCCCATCGATGTGCAAAGTTGACTATACTCGCTACATTACGGGCGTTTAGTTTGCGCGTGATATTTTTTCTATAGGTATCTACCGTAAACTCACTCACACATAGCTTTTTGGCAATTTCGATTGAAGAAAACTCAAGCGCAATAAGTTTAATTACTTCCACTTCTCTGTCAGTAAGGCTATACCGGTTAATTAATTCCTGTTGAAATGGTGTTATAGAATAAATGTATTTATTTTTAACAGAAAAACTGTCCTTCTTGCCCTGATATATCTCCTCAATTGTATGGTGAAGTTGAGTGCTGTTTGATGTCTTTGATAAAAAACCATCAGCATCTATCTGTAGCTTTTTAAGTAAATTCAGGCTGATAGAATCATATAGAACCAATATCTTATTGGTATAGTTCTTCTTCAAATTCTGA
>CBIHRH010000250.1:0-7293 GCA_966212365.1 uncultured Emticicia sp.
TAGCGCGCCAGCTTAGACAACCACATGGTGAACATGCCACTGAAGTAGGTGAAAGGATGAATCAGGGAAATAAACTAATGAATCTTTTAGCCATCAACACACTCAGCGCACAAGCCAATGATGTGATTCTTGAAATAGGTATGGGCAATGGTTTTTTTGTAAAATATATTCTGGCTTTAGCGCCTGCTATTCATTATATCGGTTGTGATTTTTCGGAGGAAATGGTAAGAGCAGCCATTCAAAATAATCAGGAGTTTATCAAGAATGGTCAGGCAAAATTCTTTCTTGCCACTGCCGATTCTCTGCCTTTTGAATCACCTACGTTCAATAAGATTCTTACTGTAAATACACTGTATTTCTGGGAAAACCCACCCTTAATTCTCAACGAAATAAAAAGAGTTTTGAAACCAGAAGGGCAATTGTTAATAGCTATCAGGCCTAAAGAAATCATGGAGCAATATGCGTTTACACAATATGGTTTTACAATATATACCAAAGAAGAGTTAAGTGATTTGCTCTCAGACAATGGTTTCAAGGTAGTTCAAATATCAGAGCAACAAGAACCCGACCAGGAGATTAATGGCGAAACTGTCTCGGTTGCATCTCTGGTTGTCTGCGCGGAAGAGGCATAAGTCCTTTCCAAAACAAGTAATTCAATTAATCTGCAAATCAGAGAAAATATAAGGAATATTGTGGAAAAGAAAACCAATTAAGAAATCTATGCAATCGGTATTAATAACAGGTGGGACAGGAACATTAGGACAAGAAATCAGCAAACAACTCATTGAAAAAGGCTATGAGGTTAATATCTTAAGTTCAAAAGAAAAACCAGAGATAGTTTTTTTTAGCAATATCATTCAAGGAGATTTAACCGACCCGACAAGTTTAAAAGAAGCCGTTGAACGCGCTGACATTCTTATTCATTGTGCAAGTAATCCAAGAAATGCGCAGGTGGTAGATATAGAAGGTACCAAGAACTTATTATCTCTCCTCGATAGTAATACTTGCAAGCATTTCATCTATGTATCAATCGCAGGTGTAGATAAAAGTGATTATCCCTATTATCAAACCAAATATACGGTTGAAAACCTGATAAAAGCTTCAGGACTCCCCTACTCTATTCTACGCGCTACACAATTTCATGATCTGGTATTATACCGAATCATTCAGGTTTTTGACCAGGGAATTGGCAAGCCTATTCAGATACCGGCGAATATGCAATTTCAATCTATTGATAAAATAGATGTTGCTACCTCTATAGTTGATTTAGTAGCCAGTAAGCCAACTTATGATATTACTGCAATTGGCGGGCCGGAAGTACTAACCTTAGAAGTCATGATTCAAACCTATCTTGCTCAGTCAGGCAGAAACGAGATGATAGAATATATTGAACCAACAACGGCCTTTTATCAGGTTTTTACCACAGGTATTAATCTATGTCCTAACAATGCAATAGATGGGATAACATGGGAAGAATATCTGGATAGTATTCGTGTATGACGATATTTTAAATCATCCGGTTGAGTATATTGAGCGGCGATTTGAAAAATCGCGATACAAAAACAAAGCGGATTGTGAGCTATCACAATCCGCTTTTGTATATCAAAACAGTCAATCAATCTTAGTTCGGATAGCCCGGGTTCTGTGGTTTCAGGTTCGGGTTATTCAACATTTCCTGTTTGCCAAGTGGCATCAATAAATGTTTATCTGCCAAAGCTTGTTTAGAACTTGGGTTGATGTGGCCAACAAAGTTATCGAAACCATTTGTTGCTTCGTTGTACACTTTTCTCAGACGTACCATATCAAACCAGGTGATACCTTCGTAGCATAGTTCATGCCAGCGCTCTCTCCATACTGCCTCTCTGAAACTATCTTTAGAGAAAGTGCCTAAATCCGCTGTAGTTAACTTCGCTCTGTCTCTGATTCTCTTGAAGGCATCATAAGCTGCTTGTGTCGGGCCACCGACTTCGTTTTGTGCTTCTGCATAAATCAATAATACTTCAGCATAACGAATCAATGGTACATTCAGGTTATTGTTGCGAGAACCTGCTACACCCGGACCACCATTAGCAGTTATATTAAAGTGCTTGAAGATATAAGGAGCCCCTAACTCAAATGGTGCACCATTACCATTCGTATAATACGATGTGTAAAAATATCCTTCCTGGTTTTTAGCACGAAGGTCACCCTTTTCAAACGAGTTATAGAATTGCGTAGTCGGAACAGTACTACCTGTACCAGACGGGCCATTGTAAGTAACCGGTTTAAAGTTAGGATACATATTATCCATAGGGTTACCAGCAACTGTTGTATTGTACTGAACCATGAAGATATGTTCAACCGTATTTTTCAAGCTTTCTTTGTGCACATCATAGTAAGTAGAGAAAAGGTTGATGCTTGCAGGATTAGCATTGGCATAAGTAATTACCTCATTTGCTTTATCTGCTGCCAGTTTATAATGAGAAGCGCCCTTGTTAAGAGGGAAGCCAGCCATTGTTAAATAAACTTTTGCCAACAAAGATTTTACGGCCGCAGTAGAAACACGTCCGTTTGAGTTCATCCAGGCTAAACCTGCGCCTTCAGCAGCTGTCAGGTCGTCAACAATCAGTTTATAGATTTCTTCCTGCGTAGCGCGTCCAGGGAAAAAGTCTTCTGAAGAGGCTGTTTGAGGCTTAGTAACCAGTGGCGCATCGCCCCACAACCTTACGATATAGAAATAAGCCCATGCACGAAGGAATTTTGCTTCACCTAATATTCTGTTTTTCTGTGCTGCATCCATTGGTGTAATCGGCGGTACTTTCTCCAATACCTGATTTGCCTGTGCAACTACTTTATACAAGCCATTCCAATAGTTAATCACGTGTTGTGTATTACCATCATATACCAGCCCATAAAGGTTATTAAGGTCTGAATTCTGTGCTGTTTCGGTAGTAGAAGTACCTGTTGGGGCTTCTAACAATTGCCAGGTAGACGAGAAAATTCCGGCACCATCATAAATTATACGCATATCAGCATACGCCGAAGCAATCGCTGCTTCTGCATGGTCTGGAATGGTATAGAAACTGGTCGGTGTCAAGTTAGAAGGTGCATTCTCTTTCAGGAAGTCAGTGCAGCCAACGGCGCTGAATAGCATTGCTCCTCTGACGAATATTTTGCTAAAGTTTTTTAATATATTCAATTTCATATTCAAAAATTCTTTAAATTAATTAAAATGTAAGCTGTAAACCTGCCATGTAAACTGTTGGTTTAGGATAGTTGTGCCACATCATCCCTTGTGAGAATGCGCTGCTACCATCACCCTGGTTGGTTGGTGTTACCTCTGGGTCTTGAATAATCTTATCAGTTAACAATAAGAAGAAGTTCTGAGCAGAAGCATACACTCTTAAACGGCTTAATTTTAGCTTGTTGGTTACGGCACTTGGGAAATTATAACCTAACAAGAGGTTTTTACCCCGTAGGAACGAACCATCTTTAATCCACCAGCTATCTACGTTTGTTACGTATCCTGCTCTTGTATCACGAATCTGCGCAATCATTGAATTCTGATTAGATGGTGTCCATGCGTTCAATACAGAAGAATAGCTGTTCGCTAAAGCCTGACGGTCTTCACTGGCATGAAGGTTCATCATCATTACATCGTTTCCTAAAGAATATTGCAATTCTAAAGTCAGATCAAAATTATTATAACGGAAGGTGTTAGTAAATGCACCCCAGGCTAATGGGCTACCATTACCAATAATCGAACGGTCAGCATCAGTGATGGCGTTGTCTCCATTCACATCCTTGTATTTAATATCACCTGGTAGAATAGTCAACCCATTTCTGTAACTGGTAAATTTAGCTGCTTGTTCTCTTTCTGCTTCGCTCCATACGCCCAAACGAGTTAATCCCCAGAATGAACCTACCGGCTCGCCTATACGGATGATATTAGTCTGGTTGGTAAAGTTAGGACCACCTACCCCAAAGATATCAGATGGTGTTGCCAACGAAAGCACTTTGTTACGGTTGAATGAGATATTGAAGTTACTTGTCCATTGAAATCCGGCTCTTTCAATGTTCACTGTGTTGATAGCAAACTCAAAACCTTTGTTCTGCATTGAACCTACGTTCTTTCTGATAGTAGCATAACCGCTTGTACGAGGTACAGGAGCATCCAATAACATATCAGTAGTTTTTCTGTAGTAATAATCAGCTTCGATTGAGATTCTGCCTTTGAATAAGCCGATTTCGATACCTGCATCAGTTTGTGCAGTTTTTTCCCATTTCAAATCAGGGTTAGCCAAACGGCTGATACCTGTACCTGAAACTCTTGTATCGCCTATAACAGCGGCATAGGTAGAGCTTAATAATGACAATGACGAATACGGAGGAATTTCAGAGTTACCTGTTAAACCATAACTTGCGCGAAGTTTTAAGTTAGAGATAACAGGGTTTGTTTTCAGGAACTCTTCATCTGATACTTTCCATGCTATCGCAGCCGATGGGAAGAATGCGAATTTGTGATTTTCTCCGAATTTAGATGAACCATCGGCACGGCCTGTTACCGTAAACAAATACTTGTTCATCAAAGTATAGTTGATACGGCCGAAGTATGAGTTGAAGGCACTTCTATTGGCATCAGACTCAACCTGTGGGTTCGTACTACCTGCGCCTAAGTTATTAAAACCAAAATAATCCGTTGAGAAACCACGTACAATGGATGCAATTCTAAAGAAGTCTGTTTGTTGCCATGAAACCCCTGCTAAAGCAACCAAAGAGTGATTTTCGTTGATTTGCTTCGTATAAGTCAGGTAGTTTTCCAATGACCAGAAGCTTTCTTTTCTGTTACGAGCAGAGGCTGTACCTTGGGCACCGATTTCAAGGGTTCTTGTGCTTGACTCGTTTTGTTCCTGAGTCATTACATTGATACCAAATACAGTACGCATTTCTAAGCCTTTGGCGAAAGTAATATTTGAGTATAAGCTTCCTGTGGTAGTTTGTGTATTCAGAATATACTTACGACCCATCAAACGGTGTACTGAACTCATTGTACCTTCTGCAAACGGATAATCTCTGTTATTAGCATAAGTACCATCTTCATATTTTACCGGCAGGAACGGGAAATCCTCCACAATTTGTCTCGCTACAGCGTCGTTGATGTCGGCAAGTCTTTCTGTTTGGTTATTGTAGGCTAAAGTACCACCGATTTTCAACCATGATTTAATCTGGTCATCAACAGTGAAACGAGCTGAATAACGTTTCAGATAGGTAGTTTTTACCAGACCCTGATCATCACGGTATCCTAAAGAAAGTGCATATTGTGCGCGATCGTTACCTCCTGTGAAACCTAACTGGTGATTTTGTGAAAGTTTATTTTGTGTACTTTCTTTCAACCAGTCTGTATCATATTTCGGATTGCCATTAGCATCAAAAATTCTTGGGTCAGTACGACGTAATTTTGGGTTTAAATACGCCCATTTACCTGCTGCCCAACCTACCGGGTCAAATTTTTCCATGTTAGCCCAGGCAAGGTCTTCTGTAGCTAAGTATTCTTTAGCGTTCAATACTTCCGGTCTGTTTGGTCCGATGGTATTCACACTTAAATCAGTACTATAAGATACCTGGCTTTGGCCGGCTTTACCTTTTTTAGTTGTAATCAAAATTACACCATTGGCACCTCTGGCACCATAAATAGCGGTAGACGATGCGTCTTTCAATACCTCTACTGCCACGATATCATCAGGGCTGATGTAGTCAATAGCAGAGCTGAACTGAGCCTGGTTTCCTTGTGGAAGCATTACACCATCAACCACATACAAAGGGTTGTTCGATGAGTTTATTGAGCTAAAACCACGAATACGGATATTTGCTCTACCACCCGGGCGACCAGAGTTGGTATTCACCTGAACCCCTGCCATTCTACCAGATAAAGCCTGATTCAATGAAGTAGAAGGACGTTCTTTCAACTGTGCTTCTCTCACTGAACCAACTGCACCTGTTAAGTCAGATTTTTTCAATGTCCCGTAACCAATTACGATAGTTTCATTCAAAGTCGTTGCAGAAGCAGTGATTGCCACATTGATTTCCGACTGATTACCCACTGCTACTTCTTTTGTTTCATAGCCAATGTAAGAGAATACAAGCGTAGCGCCATTGGCTACACTAACTGTATACATACCCTCTCCATCTGTAATTACACCCTTTGTTGTTCCTTTTACACCAACGGTTACTCCAGGCATTCCAGAGCCATCATTGGCATCTGTTACCTTGCCTTTGACTTGTCGTTCTTGTGCGTAGATTGTAGTCAGACTCATACAAAGCATGAGCATGCTCAATAGGTACTTTTTTACCATAGTAGGATTGTTTTTTTGTTAATAAATACGAATTTAATTTAAGGAGACAAAGACATAGATAAGGTGTAGAAGCATCTATGCAATTGTAGATTTTGAAGTTGGTATGGAAATACAGAGGCATTAGCTTAAGGCTTTCTAGTTGTGGGTTATAAAATCAGGTGATTCTAAAAATATCCGTAAAACAACATAAAACATCGTCAAAATTCAATATCGTTTATTAAAAAAATTTTTAATGTTATACTATTTACTAAAAAATATTAAAAAATAATGAGTAAACGGTGCTTTTCTTAAGACTCTCTTTAAGTCTGATTCATACCGTAGGTTTTGGAAAAAGTGCATGCCGCAATGCAGCAAGCCTTTTTTATTAACCTAATTTTATTCTAAAGAATAAAGAGCTTTACGAAAGAGGCTTGCTTAAAATCACAAGTCTTTTCAGGTAAGAGATTCCTGTTTCATTATTAGTTAAGGTATAAATATTTCTATGGCGAATGTCGTTTTTCTGATTGCCAAAAGTATGTATGAAAAATAGAGTATTTATTAAATATTATACTGTCAGGCTCATTTTGTCGATAATTCAGGTAGAAATTTTGGATGGGCAGGCTTGAATCTTACCACAAAATTTATTGTATAAGAGTTAAATGGCTCTTAAATTTACTCTGCCAATTCAGAAAATTATTAAATTACTACCTTAAATTCCACCGGCTACAACCACATTAATTGAAGTGAGTCAATGCAGAAGATTCTTTTCTACGATACCGAAACAACAGGAATCCCACCCAGCTTAGGCCGACGGTTTGAGAATCTTGAACGTTATCCATGGCTTCTGCAAATCTCAGCTATTTTATATGCAGAAGATGGTACTGAGATAAGGCATATTGACTATTTTGTGAAACGCCTGGATATTAAAATTACCAATTCAAATATACATGGCATCACTACTGAAACACTAGAGAAAAAAGGC
>CBIHRH010000251.1:0-7287 GCA_966212365.1 uncultured Emticicia sp.
AATATTTTTATTAGGCACATTAGCTTCCTTTAGGAAATTAACAAACGAATTTTCGGCAGCTTTATGTTTTTCATAGGCGACCTTAATATCTGTTGAATCTGTAAACTTTAGCTGGATATTGAAGATAACTTTATCTGCAGGAATATCAATAGATGCTTCTCCTAATACGATAATTCTGTTGTCAGGATGAATCGATTGTCCGAATGCTAAAAATGGTAATAATAGGAATAGTATAACTTTTTTAGTCAAGTTCATTTTATAGTAATGTTTGTAGGCCCAAGGTATAAATTGTTTTGATACATATGCTCTTTGATTGCATAATATTTTTCTATTATTTAGCATAATAATGAGTTATAAAATGAGCTGATTGTGTTATGACTATCCTTGAAAAAATTAAAGATCATCACACTAATAAAAAATTTTGTAAGATTAGCAGAAAAGTTGGTAAAGGTGCTTTTGAGCTTAGTAGCGGCTATATTGTTGACTACTCTGAACATTTTGTGTTAATGCATCACGTAAATGATTTTGCAATAGACGGCTATCTAATTTTTCCGATTCAATCAATTAAAAAAGTACGCCTGAATAATAATGATAAATATTATGGTAAAATTATGCAAGGCGAAGGGCTGATTAACAAAATTGAAAATAAACATAAGCCAGACCTTTCGAGCTGGGCAAATGTTTTTAAATCAATAAAAAGAACCGGTCTCAATGTTATAGTAGAGAATGAAGACCCTGGAGACGACACTTTTAATATAGGGCCTATTACAAAGGTCACAGAAGATGCGGTTTACATTCGATATTTTGATGCACAAGGTTTTTTTAAGGAAAACTCAGATAAAATTACCTGGAATTATATTACTCTTATTCAATTTGATGATCTCTATACAAATACATTCAGCAAGTATGTAAGAGAGAAGAAAAAGAAAAGTTAAAAGTAATTTATTACTTAGACTTTCTACCCTTCACCCCACTCGGATACATAATCGTCAGCAGCACTACAATCAACAAAAAGTTAAATTCTACGCCATTTCTTCCTCCGCCTACTACAAACCAACCCTCTTTCATGTGAACCATGATTATACCCCCAATAAGGATAAGTATAGTAATGATACAAGCCCATTTAAGATATTTTTTAAATACCAGACAGAGGGCAACTACTACATGAGAGATTTTAATAGCCCATGCTAAAGGGAGGCCTACTGGTGCAAAACCCACTTTATTCAAATACAAATTGCCGAAATCATTTACTCCATTATTCAGCATCCCAGGAACACTATGCATAATAAGAATAATAGCTACGGCTATACGCAATAAGAAAGTATTTTTGAATTTCATTTTCAGATGGTTTAGGTAAGGAATACGCTCGAATTATCAAATATAGCTAGAAAGGGTTAATTTTATCTACGCTAAGGCGCAAACACTAATCCTGTCATTTGGCCATTAATCAAGTTAGGCTTGCTGAATAGCATTTACAAAGTATAAATTTCTATATTGAACCATTCAAACCGTAGCTGAAACTTATGAAAAAACTCATTCTATTTACGATTCTTGGAGTTTCCCTTGGTAACCCAACTCTCTTTGCACAGAAAGATAATTACGAACGCTGGGAACAGCGGGCAAATACATGATCACAGTGGCCGAAGCCATGCCCGAAAGTGACTATAATTTTAAACCTACACCAGACGAAATGAGTTTTGCCCAACAATTGATGCATATTGCAGCAGTACTTGACTGGCATGCTTTCGCAAAAATTGACGGACAGGAAACCAAGCTCCGTTACGATGATTATAAAGCAGATGGCCTAAGCAAACAACAGATTATTGCCGTTTTGAAACGGGAATTTGAGCGAACAAATGCGTTAATTAATAACTATAACCCCAATCGACTGGATGAAACAGCCAAATACGGCACGGTAATGCGTACACGAAAGCAATTTCTGATGTTAATGGCAGACCATGTAACGCACCATCGGGCGCAGATATTGGTTTATCTACGTTTAAGGGGTATAGTTCCGCCCAAGTATTGGGAGTTTCAGTAATAAATGCGAGCTGGAAGCGGCCGTCGCTACGGCTCCCTCCACAATTTTATCTCTCACCGCTACTCTTCAAATCATCATTGCTAGCTGATTTGCGTTTGATTTGTTTGCCTTGCCCTCCGAATTTCCAGACTAGTGTTAGTTTTATGGCGCGATTGTAATAGCGGGTAAGGTTATCAGAAGTAAAACCTGACGCAATAATGACACGACTACGGCTCATAGAATTATTGAACGGATTAACCGTTGAGAGGCAGACTGTTATCCTGCTCTTAGTCCATTCTTTTTTCAGGGCAAAACTATAATAAAACCAGTCGGTTTCGTGGCCTTGCAAGGTAACTGCCTGTGAATCGTAATCGCCAAAGGCTTGCAGGGTATAATTCCTTCTTAGTTTAAAAGTAGTATTGATATTCATACCTCCGCCCCAACCCCGGCGTTGCACGCCTAAAGCTATACTCTTGAAATCCATATAGCCTACTCTTGCATTGCTTTCAAGTGTAATTCCTTTGACTAAACTAAACGAAGTAGATAAATTAACACCATATTGTTGATTAGAAGCTACATTCTGCTTCGTAGATAAAGAAGCTCCATCATTTCTTATGACAATAATATCTTCAATCGAATTATTGGTTTGTTTGCCGTAGAAAGAAGTATTAAAGAAAAACCCGGTTTCTGTAGATAAAGTATGAGACAACTCAACCTGATGAGAGGCTTCCGGTCTTAAATCAGGATTACCCGATTCAAGATTTTTGGAATCACGGGCATCTATATTCGGGTTTAAGTCTATAATTGATGGACGCGAAATACGCTGGGTATAACTTAAATTAAAGCTATTGGCTTCGTTCAGCGTTTTGGTAATAGTAGCACTTGGCACAAAATTCTGAAAGTTATTTTTAAAGGCCTGATATTGCGTCTGGAAACGACCATGAATCAATGTTTGCTCCAGGCGAACACCTGCCTGCAAAAACCATTTATTGGGTAGATTAAACTTTGTTTGCACATATCCGGCTATAATATCCTGCCCATAATCAAAAACATTGGTTCTGCTAGCCACAGGCATCAATACCGATGGTTGATTTTCAGCACTTGCCAAAGTACTATAATCGCTTGTAACATCTCTTAAAATGCCTTTGGCCCCTATTTCCAACTGATTTTTACCACCTTTTGATAGGGGATGTGTATAATCCAACTGCAACGTTGATTCTTTCGTGCGCATATGGTTGTTATTCTGCTCCTGATACAGAAGTACCCCTTCACTATTCCGGTGCCATGTATCATAATCAAAATCATCTTTCAGGTTGTCTTCATACAAAGCAATCAGAAAAAACTCCTGCCCTACTCTTCTGAATTTTTTAGAATAGCCCAGACTTAAAAAATAACCCTGATTAGCAGCACTATTAGTGACAGTCTGTTGCTCAAACTGCTGAGTAACAGTACCCGACTGTAAAATAGTATTATTCTGTCTTCTATCAGAAGGCCAGTTACCCAACCAGGCTGTGCCCGACAAACTGACCAATGTAGAAGAGTCAGCCTGATAATCTACTGAAATCTCTGACATGCCATGAGGCATTGCATTATTGATACCTGACTGTTGCTGCAATTGGTAAGATTGTCCATCATTACCAACCGATGACCTTAATAAATTATTCTCTCTTTTTTGCTGCAAACGGTGGGCGTGTGTAAAGAAATTGACATTCCATTTACCTTTTGAAAAAGCCAGCCGTGGATTAAACGCCTGTTCCCAATTAGAGGCTACCAATTCAAGCGCACCATTCAGCGAATCTGTTCCTTTTTTGGTAATGATATTAATCATCCCAGCCGCTCCTTCGGCATCATAACGTGACGATGGACTGGTAATCACCTCTACAGACTTAATCATATCAGCAGGAATCATATTCAGAGCATCGGCCGGGCTTCTTGCCATCTGGCCTGAGTACTTGCCATTAATTAATATCTTCAGGTTACTATTACCTCGCATACTCACATTTCCATCGGCATCTACTTTCAGTACAGGTGTTTTGCGCAAGACATCTGCGGCAGTACCTCCTAAATTGGTTACGTCTCTTTCGGCATGATATACCAACATGCCCGATTTCTGTTCAACCAATTGTCTGGTACCTACTACCACTACATCAGCCAATTGCTGCACATTAGAAGTAAGTGAAATAAAGGGAATAGTAACAACTGGATTTTCGTCTGTGATTGTCAGCGGAACTGCTTTAGGGTAATAGCCGACTAATATCAGTTCTATTTTATATTCTCCTTTTTTGCTGATACTGAGTTCAAAAAGACCTTTATCATTGGTATAAGTAGCTCCTACACTTTTGTTGGAAGTTGCATCAAGCAGATTAATAGTCACAAACTCAATTGGCTTCCGGTCGAGTGAATCAGTAATCATACCTTTGACCTGATATTTAGCCACAGGCTGATTTTGCGCCAGAATAACATGCTGAACGACAAAAATGAAAAATAAAAACGTATAGTGGAATATAGTTGTGACTTTCATAAAAGTTGGTTTGGTAGGTTATGTGTATGTTGTACTTGTGTAATTACGAAAGCATAAAGGTAGGTAGGAAAAGTGGGAAAGCTATGGCTTATTTAGAATTATTTTAAATAAGAAGCAAGATTGATTCGAATGCCTATGTCAAAAAAGTAATTTACTCATGTGCCAATAAAACACTTATATGCCGTCAAATATTGGTTTTTGAGCAGAACGATTTAAATAGCAATAGCAAAAAGAGCCGATAAATAAAAAAGGTTGGGTTTTTTATCAATTGGTTCTTCCATTTATTAAATTTGACCAAAATATTCAAGAATAAAATCATATATTCATGTCTAGAATAACACAAGTTCAATTAAATGAAATAAGGCACGTTTCTCAAAGTGAGCTTAATTCTCAACGCCTTTATATACTTGAAAATGGCATTAAGTCATTTGAGGAGACAATAAATAACACTTCTGATATCATTACTCTTGAAGGTTCTAAGCCTTATGATATTATTGATGGAAGACATAGAATATTTCTAGCTCGTAAAAGAGGTTTAAAAAGCGTAAAAGCACTGATTCAATAGTAATTTGTTCTGTATCCGCATCAAGGAAATCGGTTTATGTGAGTTTTAACATAATTATAAAGTGTTTCTATTAGCAATGCTTTGTTATCAAAATACCCATTTTTAGCATGTTTAAATGCTTTATCTTTTAGAAGCTTTTCATAAGCTGTAAAATAACCATTTTTTTTATTTTCATATTTTTCATAAAAGTAGCTTTGCCTTTCTCTACTTATTCTTATATAATCAGCAATCTCAGGTAAGTGGAGTGCCTTTTCAATTTGTTCTGTTACTTCTTCTGTATGAAATCCGATTGCGGAATGAAAATCCTCATAATATTCAAAGGAAAGCCATTCGGCAATGGCCGCAAAACTAAAGAGATAAGAATCTAAAGTCTTTAATAATTCGAAATTAAACCAACCATATACTACTAGTGATTGGTATTCCTGAGTTGTAGCTTCTATTTTTCTTTCTATTACTTCGAGTATCGACCTGATAGCATAGTCTTTCTCTATAACGCAACGCTTAAGAATCAATTCTGTACTGCTATAGATCTGTTTCTCAATTTCGATTAGAGAGGCGCCAATATCAAATTTATTTTTAATTAAAGCCTTTTGTGCTATTGCTATATCTACGCCTGTTTTCTCAATTAAAATATTGAGAAATTCTTTTTTGATTAAATTCTCTGCTTCTTCTATATTCCCATCTGTTGTTTCAAGGGCTCTTAACGCATCGCTTACACCAACAGGAATTTTCTGGCGGAGTATTTTTATGTTTTCCAGGTAGTTTGTTTTCATCACAACTTTATCTGTTCTTAAATTATCTTTATGTAAATTTCAAATCATATTTTTCCTTTTAACTCAGATTTTCCATCTAAAATTCCCTATCTTTGAATAGCATGATTATTATTTCTCATCTACTTTTATCACCCACTTTTATGGTAAATAACGCGGCAAAAAACATCGATGAATATATCGGCAGTTTCCCGGAAGATATTCAGAAGATTTTAGAAAGAGTCAGAGCTCTTGTTCAGGCTTCTGCACCTGAGGCAAAAGAAGATATTAAATACGCCATGCCTACTTTTGTGTTGAATGGCAATCTGGTTCATTTTGCGGCGTTTAAGAATCATATAGGGTTTTATCCAGCACCAACTGGAACAGAAGCCTTCAAAGAAGATCTTGCGCCTTATAAAACAGGTAAAGGTTCTATTCAATTTCAACTGGATGAACCTATCCCCTACGACCTGATAAAAAAGATTGTGCTATTCAGGGTAGATGAAAATATCAAGAGAGCCAAAACCAAATCTACCAGAAAAAAAGAAGCCTGATTTATTGATTGAGATAAGGATTGGTGCGGCGCTCCAAGCCAATGGTAGTAGGTTCATTGTGTCCCGGATATACTTTATAATCATCATCCAGTGTCATGAATTTGGTTTGAATACTATTCATGAGATCGGTATAGCTACAAAGCGGAAAATCATAGCGACCAATACTACCTCTGAAAAGGACATCACCACCAATAACAAACTTCTGCGCGTGGTTGACAAAAGCTATATGACCCGGCGCATGACCAGGTACAAAAAGGATTTCTAATTCAGAATTTCCGAATTTAATAATATCTCCTTCATCAATAAAACCATCAGCCTCAACAGGCTCGTAGCCTTTTACTCCCCACATATTGCAACGGCTTTCTACATTACTCAAAATAGGCAGTTCGTTTTTATGCATAAGCATCTTTACGCCAAACTTCCGTTTCACAAAAGCACTCCCGAAAACGTGGTCGAGGTGAGTATGTGTTTGCAACAGATGCGTAACTGTCAGTTGATTATCTGCAATAAAATCGGCTAATTCTTCTTTTTCATACTGCGCCAGACAACCCGGGTCGATAATAACGGCTTCTTTGGTTTCATCCCACAATACATAGGTGTTTTCGGCAAATGGTGAAAAGGTAAAATAATGGATATGTATCATCAGTTATCTATCAGAAATTGTGGGTGTAAAGGTAGGAAGATTTTGAGCGATTAATAGCATTTTTAAACTTTCACGCCTATTTTACGGAGCTTAAACAAGCTATTCTCCACAAAATATGCAGAGAATAGCTGCTGAAATAATTGATTCTATTTTCTTATCACCCGATAAGTCAAATGTGTAACCTCGTATGTTTACAATGGGGAATAAATATAAGGAAAAGGATTAAATTGCGACT
>CBIHRH010000252.1:0-7286 GCA_966212365.1 uncultured Emticicia sp.
CCACACATCACATGCGAGATAATTCCTTTGCCATGTTCAAGTAATACATGTGCGTTATCTTCAGCATCTACTTTTATTTTACCCTTGTCGTCAACAGTTCGTTCAGGGTTTACAATACTCGTCATAGCCATTACACTTTTGGCAGGGCCTAATAAGCCTGTCAATGTTGCCATATTGTAAACTCCTAAATCCGGCATACTTCCACCACCTTTTTCATAAAAGAAAGCACTCCAGGTGGGGCCTGTATGTCCATATTGCCCATGAGCTGATGCTATTCTTCCTAATTTGCCCTCCTGAATAGTTTTGCTCATAAAAGCAAACTGTGGACTATTGACCACTGCAGGAGCTCCCCATATTCTTAGCTTTTTACGCTTTGCCAATTCCAGCAATGCTTTTCCTTCGGCATAAGTATTAGCCATCGGTTTTTCACTCCATACATGCTTTCCGGCTAATAATGCTTTTTTATTTAAATCACCATGCGCTTGCATATCTGTCAATGTTACCAGCATATCAAAGGGCACACCAGCCAGCATTTCATCTATATTGGCATAGGTTTTTGCATTTACTTTGTATTGTTTATTCTGTTCAACGGCTCTCTCCGGCTTTATATCACATAGGCTGACAACTTCAATTAATGAAGAAGACAATAGCTGAGGCAAATAGCGATTGCTGACGCTCCCGCAGCCAATTACCGCCACCTTTAATTTTTTATCCGCTTTCCCGATCGCAAAACCTTCCAGGGATGAGAGTAAGAGAGCTGCACTGGCAGATGCAGTATATTGTAGAAACTTTTGTCTTGATAAAGTCTCGTGCATAGTTTTGTTATAGGTTAAATACAAGTTAAACGTCTGAATATACAATACTTCTCGAAAAAATTTGTTTTCCCTATTGAATATTTTTTAAGTATATCAGCTGATTTTGAGTGAAAATCATATTTTAGGTATATAGGAAGTGTTTATTGATTACTAATAATTATCGAATGGATTATTAGTAATCTAACAATAAAAAAATCCTGATTGTATAGTGGCAGTCAGGATTTTTTATGATTATCCAATTTTTTCAGCTCCAAAGCTGAATCCTCCTGTTGAGCCGTCTGGATTTGGCCAATGCCATTTCCCTTTGTAAGAGGTGAAGTCTTCGTTGAATACAGATTTACTGTAATTACCCGAACCCCTGTCTCCAAACCAATACCAAAAAGTGTGACCTGCTAATTCATACGTATAGGAAAAATTACTGCCATTTATCTCCATCAGTCTGGAACGCAGAGTTTGCGTATTTTCATCAAAGCCAATATATTCTACACCTTTGTGATGCTCTTCTCCTTGGCGAAGGTCGAAATGATGAATCATAAAGAAACCACCTTCCATCCATTCATAATGAGATGTAGCTTGCAGTCCGTCATCGCCAGTTATTTTCCATTTGCCTACTAAAGGTTGCAGTTTTTTTAATTCAGGATTAGGCGTTTTGGGCAGTTTGCCAGCCAACGCATTATTATTATCAATCATTGTAATGGTGTGTATATGTTAGTTTGTAAGATTAACTAATTTCAGCTAAAACTGTTATGAGCAAATGATTGAAAATGCCTGAATCCAATTTACGCAATTGTTATACTCAATGTTTGATTTTTGTCAATATTCAATTTTTTATCAAGTTGGATTACAATATTCTTACCTTCTTGTTTGAATTGAGCAGGAATCTTCTCATTACTCAACATGACTGCAAGATTCTTAACCTTTTTAGCATCTGCCTTTTCCAAACCAATACTTTGTAAATCCAAGGAGCCGTATTGCAGGGTCAGATTATGGATTTGTTTATTATCCTTTGTGATATTCTGTGCGTAAGAACCCCAGCCTTGGGCTGAAATGAAAGGTGCTTTGAAATTGTTAGGGCTTAATTTGAGCGCAAATCTGATTTCTTTTCAAGAATAGGGCCATTAGTTAAAGAATTGCCTAAAACAGGGAAACATGCAACTAAAAGTGTAGCAGACAATGCCCCTGACTATTTCAGGAATTTTCGTCTTGATTTCATCTGTAAATTTGTTAGGTTGAAATAGTATCTAAAATAAATGAGATTTAACTTCAAAATCAAATCAGCCACAAAAAAAATCGCCACAATATGCGGCGATTTTTTTGTTTAATACACGATGAATCTTACCCGTCGACATTAAGAAGATTGTCGATTGGAGTAATAAAATTTTTAATATATAGTTATCATATTATCTTGATTAATGCTACCTGATTCTTTTCTCACATATCTGTTCGTATAGGTAATAAAGTATTACCAAAACGCGTGCCAAAAATTATCTAACGGTAGCATTTAATGGAAAATATTTTACAGAATTTGAAGAATTATTTCAACACCTGTACTTCGATTTTAGAATCTGAATACACTTTATGAGTCGCCTTAATAAAGTCAGATTCTTCAGCCTTAAAAATATTCGGAACAAATTTCTGAGGGTTACGGTCAATTAGCGGAAACCAGGTACTTTGTACCTGAATCTGTATTTTGTGGCCTTTTTTGAAAGTATGTAAGACATCCTGCAACTGGAAATTAATATCAGTTACTTTATTTGGTACAGTAGCCTCAGGTTTTTCGAAACTATTTCTGAATCTACCTCTCAATACCTCACTACGTACCATCTGATGATAATTGGCCATTAGCATTTTTTTATCAGGCATATATGGGTGATTTGGTTCATTGGCAGGATACACGTCAATCAATTTTACCACCCAATCCGCATCACTTCCAGTGGTACTTACTTTCAGTTTGGCAAAAATCTCACCGCCTAATGTAATATCGTCTGTCAACACATCTGTCTCAAACACCAAAACATCAGGACGTCTCGCAGCGAAACGTTGGTCTTCTGACATATAGGCGAACGGTGTAAAATTTGCCATAGATGTTAAATCTTCGCTGTAAGGCACTGGCTTTTTAGGGTCACTTATATAGGTGCTTGCTGTTAGCTTTGCAGGTTTAGTCTGGTCAAGTTTACCATCACTGTTCAGATAAAAAGTCAGTTTCTGAGCAGAAGCTGATGGCCATTTGTCAAATTGTTTCCATTCTTTATTACCTGTATCAAACAAATAGGCATCGGGTAAACCTGTTCTGCCATCTCCGGGTCCTTTCAGGAAGTGCGTGAAAAACTGCGCTTCAATATTCTTTTGATAGAAAGTAGCAATACTATCTCCAAAGTATACATTGCTGTGCATCGTATGACCTGTTTCAGCCGACCAGCGACCATGTCCGAAAGGCCCCATTACCAATGTGTTGTAAGTACCAGGATTATTCTTTTCAATTCGTTTATAAACATTCAACGGGCCATATAAATCCTCTGCATCAAACCAACCACCTACAGTCATCACCGCATGTTTTACATTTTTCAAATGCGGTAAGATGCTTCTTTTTTGCCAGAAGGTATCATAATTCGGGTGTTCTACAGTTTCTTGCCAATAGAAATTATCTTTATAATACTTATTAGCATTTTTCAGAGGACCTAAATCCAACTGAAACTGATAGCCATCACGCATTTCACTGGTATTAATCATCTTGTACCATGCCTGTGAAGTCGGACCGGAATGTTGCACACCAAATACTGGGAATGTGAAAATATAAGCTTGTATGAACGCACCATTATGATGAAAATCATCAAAGAAGAAATCACTTACTGGTGCTTGCGGTGAAGAAGCTTTTAAAGCCGGGTGAGCATCAACAGCCCCTGCAACTGTATAAAAACCCGGGTAGGAGATACCCCATTGGCCAACTTTGCCTGTATTGTATTTAACATTGTTTATGAGCCATTCAATAGTATCATAGGTGTCCGAGCTCTCATCAACCGGAGTTGAAACATCATTACCGGGGTTATTTGGAGTCATATTCGTCCATGTTCCCTCTGACATCCAACGGCCTCTTACATCCTGATAGACGAAAATGTATTTATCTTTCATTAAAAATGAAGAAGGCCCAAGTCTTGCCGGATATTTATCTTCGCCATAAGGCGCAACACTATAGCAGGTTCTTTGCATCATAATCGGATATTTAATCGTTTCAGATGCATTATTTGGTACATATACAGCTGTGTGCAATTTAGTACCGTCTCTCATAGGTATCTTGTATTCGTACTTGGTGTAGTTTTGTTTGACAAAGTCGTTCTGTGCTATGGCTGCAAAAGAAGCCAACACGAAAAAGAGGATTTTTTTCATGAAGTGTTTGTTTAGAGTTGAGAATCAAGAGTGAAATTGGGCGCTAATTTAGAAGAAAGAGAAGGCATTTAATAAAAAGAGCACATAATTTTTAGATTATGTGCTCTTAAGATTTTACATACCAGGGATCAGAAAAAAATCGCTAACAAACAGATTGACGCAATAATAATTACTGAAATTACCTTTTTGGTTTTAGTGGCAGTTACCGCACGTGTTGAACGGTAGCTTAATTGTACCGGTTGTCTCATAGATTACTAGAAGTTACTTAGTGTTTAGGATAGTTTTGGAAACTCTTTACGACGAGGTAAAGTTAATATAAAATCCAAGTTTTTTCAAGTTAAATTAGTATTAAAACTTGCACTTTTTTTTTATACTTAGTAATCTCTTTGCAAAAACCGTTCCATAACGTATTTTTGCAGTCTTTTCAATGAAATCACAAATAAATGTTAAATAAAGATTCAATTTTACGCATAGCCCTCCAAAAATCAGGAAGATTAAGCGAAGACTCGTTTGGACTTTTTAAAGAATGCGGTATCAAGTTCGAAAGCGGTACAGGCAAACTGAAAACTTCTTCATCCAACTTCCAGGCAGAGTTCCTTTTTTTGAGAGATGATGATATCCCCGGCTATGTAGAAGACGGTGTAGCTGATATTGGAATTGTAGGCGAGAATGTATTTGTAGAGTCAAATCGTAAGGCAGACGTTACCTATCGTTTAGGCTTCTCAAAATGTCGTTTATCTATCGCAGTACCCCGTGGAGTAGATTATACTGGTGTTGATGACTTTCAAGGTAAAAGCATTGCCACCTCTTATCCACGTATTTTGGGTAATTTCTTAAAAAGTAAAGGAGTAAAAGCTGAAATCCACGAAATCAGTGGCTCGGTTGAAATTGCTCCGAGTATTGGCTTGGCAGATGGTGTTTGTGATATTGTAAGTTCAGGTAGCACCCTCCTTAGCAACGGATTGAAAGAGGTTGAGGCGATTTTCAAATCGGAGGCTATTCTGATTACCAATAAAAAATTAGCCAAAGAAAAGCACGAAACATTGAATAAATTGTTATTCAGAATAAGAGCCGTGCAAACTGCTCAGAATTACAAGTATATTCTGTTGAATGCTCCTAACGAAAAGTTGAACGATATTATCAGCATGATTCCGGGTATGAAAAGCCCGACCATTGTACCTTTGGCTTTACCGGGTTGGAGTTCAATACATTCGGTATTGGAAGAAAATCAGTTCTGGGAAAATATCGAAGCCATTCGTGGGGCAGGAGCTGAGGGCATTCTTGTAATTCCAATTGAAAAAATGATTTATTAATACTAAACCATCCTACCATGACTACCTACGATACTTCCGCTGAAGCTATTAATGCTTTAGTAAGCCAGGGCTACAACCATAATTTTAATCTGAAAGAAGAGGTATTGTATAGCCATACCAACGAAACTGCTCTGCAACCTGATGAATTTCAGATTGATGAAGTATATCGTTTTGAGGGAGAAACTGACCCGGATGATGAAGTGGTTGTTTATGCCATCTCTTCACCATCAGCAAGTATAAAGGGTATCTTAGTAAATGCGTATGGTGTATATGCCGAAAGTGTATCAGCACAATTGGTAGAAAAACTGAAAATTATTCGTTAAATGAAAATAGTTTCTTTTCCTCCATGCACCGAGTGGAAACAATTGCTTGCACGCCCTGTGCAGGAAATGGCAGATATTGAACAGAAAGTACAACCAATTTTAGCCAAAGTAAAAGCCGAAGGAGACAAAGCCCTGAAAGAATTTGCTTTAAAATTTGATAAAGTTGAATTAGAAACTATTCAGGTATCTCAATCTGAAATTGATGCAGCAGAACAGCAATTATCAGAAGACTTAAGATCGGCTATTAAACAGGCTTATAACAATATCTACACATTTCATGCAGCACAGAAGCAGGAACCACAGGTAATTGAAACCATGCCAGGCATTAAATGCTGGAGAAAAAGCGTCGGAATTCAGAAAGTAGGGTTCTATATTCCGGGCGGAACAGCCCCATTATTTTCAACGGTTTTGATGTTGGGTATTCCTTCGCAAATTGCCGGTTGTCAGGAGGTAGTCTTATGTTCACCAAGCAATCATCCCGCTATTTATTATGCTGCCAAACTGGTTGGTATTACTCAGGTTTTCAGAGTAGGAGGGGCGCAAGCCATTGCTGCGATGGCATATGGGACAGAAACGATTCCACAAGTTTATAAGATATTCGGTCCGGGTAATCAGTATGTGACAGCCGCCAAACAATTATTAAGTAAAGAAGGTGTTGCCATTGATATGCCTGCAGGGCCGTCGGAAGTAGCCGTAATGGCTGATGATACCGCTATCCCGTCTTTTGTGGCGTCTGATTTACTATCACAGGCAGAGCACGGAGCTGATAGTCAGGTGTTATTAGTTACAACCAGTAAAAAACTGATTTCAGCAGTTAATCTGGCTGTATCAGGACAGTTGAATCGCTTACCAAGAAAAGACTTAGCCACACAAGCCATTAAAAACTCAAAAATGATTTTACTGGAAAGTGAAAAAGAGTGTATAGATTTATTGAATGAATACGCACCTGAACACTTAATCTTATCAGTCAATAATTATTCGGAAGTGGCAGAGAAAATAGTGAATGCAGGTTCGGTATTTTTAGGTAATTATACCCCTGAATCGTGTGGCGATTATGCTTCCGGTACAAACCATACCCTGCCAACCAATGGCTATGCCCGTGCCTATAGCGGAGTTTCATTAGACAGCTTCGTGAAAAAGATAACCTTTCAGGAAATTTCAGAAGAAGGTATCAGAAATATCAGCAAGACAGTTGAACTTATGGCAGAGGCTGAGTCTTTAGAGGCACATAAACGTGCGGTGACTTTAAGAGTAGAGAGCTTAGGTTAATGCTATTCATTATCATCATTTCTTCTTAGCTGATATATTATCTGGCTGTCTTCGGGATGCTTATCTGCTCTGCCGCTATAAGGTAAAGTAAATGTATCTTTTATTCTTTGTGATCGATTCAAAAAACTAATCCATATAGCACCATAAATAACTATTTTGAAAAATTCTAATGCAGAATTATC
>CBIHRH010000253.1:0-7279 GCA_966212365.1 uncultured Emticicia sp.
CATAAGCAATGCGGTAGTGAGTATACTAATTGTTTTTTTCATAGTTAGATATGATTTTTTATACTGCAAATTAAAGCATATTTTGAACTTGTTTAAATTTTAAATTTAACTATTATAAAATGATAGAGAATGATACAGTACACCGTCGGTCAAAAAGGTTCCCACCATATTGGTAACCTTTTCAGGTTATAGGTAACCTTTCCAGATTCCGTTTTAGGTGCCATAGTTATAATTTTCTGGAAACCATCGCTATCCTCATTCAAAAAGGTTCCCACCATATTGGTAACCTTTTCAGGTTATAGGTAACCTTTTCAGATTCCGTTTTAGGTGTCGTAATTATAATTTTCTGGAAGCAATCGCTGTTCTCATTCAAAAGGTATTCACCGTAGTGTCTACCTTTTTCGATTCTACTTTAATGATCTTTTATGCCTCTATTACCTGTATTGTGTTTGCAACTCTTTCTTTGATTGTATGTCGCCCTCTCTTCTTTCATAGCAATAGTTGTTATGCTGATAGTTAGTTGTAAATGGTTATCGAAGACTTGGTGTCTCTGACTGGGCGTTCTGACCGGGCATCTCCCTAAATTTCTGACTTAGGATTGTTTTTTCAAAGTCTTTCTAGAGATTTTCGATAAAATCGAACTGTTTCTCCTCACCCCACGCGGCGTCCGCTCCTTTTTCAGGAGAGCGACAGTCGGTCACTGCCGTTGGGGGTGAAGAGAAAAAACCGTGCGGGATAAGGCCTCTACTAATAAGAAAGGTTTTTATGGAGTACATAAATATAACTCGCAAATTTCTCTTTGATTTTTTAGAAGTATAAAAAAACTAATCAATCATATCTGTTTAATTTGTATCAGAATAATACATCTATTCACTTGGTCAAAACCTTAGCCGATAAATTCTTGTTAAGGTAATAACTCAATTTCTTAAACATGATCAACTCCGTCAAATCTGATACTATTATCAAATTCAATGGTCATGAACCATTGGAAAAACCAGATTTGGTAGTAGTCGAAGAACCCCTGGAAATCAGAGTGGGCTATGGGGCCGCAGATAACCGTCAGCAGAAAAGTGTTTATGTAACCATGCGGACTCCCACAGGGCATGATTTTGAATTAGCCACGGGCTTTTTGTTTACAGAGGGTATAATTAAACATTTCAATGAGATTCTTTCTATCCATTATTGTACAGATAATCAACAATATACCCAAGAAAATATTATTAGAATAGAGTTACACCCGACAGTTCAGCTAGATTTTCAGAAATTAGAACGATATTCTTATACCACCTCAAGCTGTGGTATTTGTGGCAAAGCTTCTATTGAATCTATTCAGATGCAATGCCCAGTCCCTATATATTCATCATTAAAAGTTTCTTCCGGCTTTATTTATCATCTGCCAAACATTGTTGAAGAAAAACAGGTTTTCTTTAAACATACAGGCGGCTCTCATGTAGCAGCATTGGTTCAATTAGAGAGTCCTGACAAAGGAGATTTACGATTGCTTCGTGAAGATATTGGTCGGCATAACGCTTTGGATAAGGTGATTGGCGCCGCCTTACAACAAAACCTGTTTCCCATCTCCGATACTTTATTGTTCATGAGTAGCCGGGCAAGTTTTGAATTGATTCAGAAAGCAGTAATGGCAGGCATTTCAATCATAGTTTGTGTAGGTGCACCATCCAGTTTGGCTATTGAAACAGCCCAGGCCTTTGGCATGACTTTGATAGGTTTTTCAAGAGAGCATAGTTTTAATATTTATAGCGGAAGCCCAAAAGTAATGAATTGAGCGTATGAAAAAAGAGCAGATATGTGAGGATGCAGCTAGCGTTAATCCGCTGACTCCTACAGATTTCACAGGAATAGAAACGGAGAAACCCGCCAGAGAAGCTGCTGGAGTAAAGGCAGTCTACTCTTCGTTGAAACATGTTTTTGGTGCTATGCCAGTGGGCAGAGGATTAAAAGCATTGCTACACCTGAACCAAAAGGGAGGCATTGATTGCCCTAGCTGCGCCTGGCCAGACCCCGACGGACACCGCTCAAGAATAGCTGAGTACTGCGAAAATGGTGCAAAAGCCATTGCAGAAGAAGCAACAACACTCAAAGTCACACCAGTATTCTTTCAGAAATATTCGGTAGCTGAACTTTCTCAGAAATCTGATTATTGGTTAGGGCAACAAGGCCGATTAACGCATCCGATGATTTTACGGGAAGGACAAACGCATTATGAAAAAATAGCCTGGGAAGATGCTTTTCAGTTAATTGCGCAACACCTCAATCAATTAGCATCGCCTGACGAAGCGATTTTTTATACATCTGGCAGAACAAGTAACGAAGCCGCTTTTCTCTATCAGCTTTTTGTCAGAATGTATGGCACTAATAATCTGCCTGATTGCTCTAATATGTGTCACGAATCCAGCGGTTCGGCTTTAGGTGAAACGCTAGGTTTAGGCAAAGGTTCTGTAAAACTGGATGATTTTGAGAAAGCGGAAGTGATTATGATTCTCGGGCAAAACCCTGGCACCAATCATCCAAGAATGCTGACGGCACTTGAAAAAGCCAAAAGAGCAGGTGCAAAAATCATGTCTATCAATCCACTGATAGAGACAGGCCTGCTACAGTTCAACCATCCACAGGAAGTAAAAGACTTACTATTTGGTGGTGAAAAACTGACAGACACTTACTTACAAGTCCGCATTAATGGAGATTTGGCTTTACTCAAAGCCTTTAATAAAATCTTATTAGAAACGGAGGAAAAGAGAGGAAATGTATTAGACAAAGAATTCATTAAAGAACATACCGGGGGATATGAAGCATTAGTTGAAGACCTCAGAAAATATAATTTAGAAAGCCTGGCGGCCGATTGTGGTATTCCGCTCAATGAAATACAGGAAGCGGCTCAACTATTAATCAATCACAACAAGATTATCGTTTGCTGGGCAATGGGGCTTACCCAACACAAAAACTCTGTGCCGACTATCAGAGAAGTAGTAAATTTGCTTTTGCTGAAAGGGAGTATAGGAAAAGAGGGTGCGGGTACTTGCCCTGTACGTGGACATTCCAATGTGCAAGGCGACCGCACAATGGGTATTTATGAGAAGCCCAAAGCTGAGTTCTTAAACAAACTGGAAGAGGTTTTTCAATTTTCACCCCCTCGTAAACATGGATATGATACAGTAGAAGCTATCAAAGCCATGGCTGAGAAAAAAGCCAAAGTCTTTATTGCCATGGGTGGTAATTTTTTATCCGCCACACCTGATACGGAATTTACAGCTAATGCTCTGCAAAACTGTGATTTAACAGCCTATGTTTCTACAAAGTTGAACCGAAGTCATTTAGTGCATGGCAAAACTGCTTTGATATTGCCTTGTCTGGGAAGAACTGATATTGACCAGCAAGCTACGGGTAATCAGTTTGTGAGTGTCGAGAACTCTATGGGGGTAGTACATAGCAGCCGGGGAATATTAACTCCGCCTGCTGAAACGCTTATGAGCGAACCAGCGATAATAGCAGGCCTTGCCAAGGCTACTTTTGGTGATAAATCTTCTGCTGTCAATTGGGATTATCTTATCTCTAATTACGACCATATCAGAGACATAATTGAACAGAGTATTGATGGTTTTGAAAATTACAATATGAGAGTAAGGCAGGAAGGTGGCTTCTATTTACCCAATGCCCCTCGCATCAAGAAATTTGCTACTGATTCAAAAAAAGCCAAGTTTAGTGTCAATCTCTTACATACCATTCAGTTAAAAGACAATGAATATCTGATGATGACTATCAGAAGCCACGACCAGTTTAATACAACTATTTATGGCTTGAATGACCGTTACAGGGGTATTTATAATGAACGTAGAGTTATTCTGATGAATGAATCGGATATTAAAACAGCAGGTTTACAGACCTATCAGGTAGTGAACCTGCATAATTATTTCGGAGGTGTTAGCCGTATTGCCGAAAGATTTATCGTAGTTCCTTATAATATTCCGACAAAGTGTGTCGCTACTTATTTTCCTGAAGCCAATGTCCTGGTGCCCATTGATAGCTATGCAGATATTAGCCAGACACCTACTTCAAAATCGGTAGTAATTACTATTGAGCCGGTATTAGAATCGGGTGCAATTGTATTGGCAAAATAGAAAAAATTTGTACCTTTCAGCCACAATCTGGTACAACCTACACCTCTATGAAACCACTACTATTTACGCTTCTACTTATCTCATTCTCTATCCGTGCACAGCCTTTAAAATGGGTCGAAGTTGGCAACGGCATCTGGAAAGTATCGGTAGGCAAACCCGAAAGCTATGATTTATTGAAAGCTGCCGATGTAAAACCCAATACTGCCGCTATACAAAGACTACCAAATATTGCTTTTCCATTAGTTAAAGATGATATAGTTGTCAGATTTCAGGATGGCAAAACTTATCTGCGATTTCCACTGGTAAGAGAGGAACAACTATATGGCTTCGGACTGAATTTTCAGACAATTCACCAGAGAGGTAGAATCCTTCGCCTGCATGTTGATCACTATGGGAATAGTGATAATGGCCGCACGCACTCCCCTACTCCATTCTATGTTTCGTCGAAGGGTTATGGTGTCTTCATTAATTCAGCCCGTTATCTGGACGTATACGCCGGCTCAAATGTGCGTAAAGACAGCAAGAATCCACCTGAATTGCAAGACCGGAATACAGATAAAAACTGGTCGGCCAAGCCCTATTCTGATGCAGTTGAGATATTGGTTCCGGCACAGGGTGTAGAGTTCTATGTCTTTGCAGGGCCTAAGCCAATGGATGTTATTCGCCGCTTTAATCTCTTTAATGGGGGCGGCTGTCTGCCACCTCGTTGGGGGCTTGGTTTTACGCAACGAGTGAACCGCTTGTATACGGCGGATGATGTAAAAAAAGAAGTGGCAGAGTTTGAAGAAAAAGGTTATCCACTCGATTTCATTGGCCTGGAGCCGGGCTGGCAAAGCGCCTCCTACCCCTGCACTTTTGAATGGGATAAAGGTCGCTTCCCCGACCCTGCGAAGTTCGTCAAAGAAATGAGTGAGAAACATATCCGCTTAAATTTATGGACAAACCCTTATGTTTCTCCAAAGGCTTCCATTTATCCAAAAATTGAACCCTACACCGCTTCGCATACAGTCTGGGTAGGTGCTATACCGGATTTAACTTTGCCACAGGCACGCAAAATATTCTTCGATAAATTCGAGCAGGACCATATCAATATCGGAGTGAGTGGCTATAAAATTGATGAGGTAGATGGCTATGATTCTTATCTGTTTCCTGATGTAACTACTTTCCCGTCAGGCAGAAGTGCCGAACAAATCAGACAGACTTATGGATTATTAGTCCAGAAATATAGTACTGAGGTTTTCCGCAAGAAAAACCGACGCACTTATGGTTTGGTACGCGGGTCTAATGCCGGCGGAGTATCATTCCCTTATGTGATATACAACGATAATTATAGCCATCAGGATTTTATCACAGCCTTAATTAACAGCGGTTTCTCAGGCGTATTATGGACACCCGAAGTAAGAGCCTCAAAAACCAGCGAAGAATGGTTGAGACGGATGCAAACCGTTTGTTTCTCACCGATGGCCATGATTAATGCCTGGTCGAGCAGTACCAAACCCTGGTCATTCCCTGATGTAGCCAACGAAGTAAAAGAGATAGCGCAATTGCGCATGCAGATGATGCCTTATTGGTATACCGAATTTGCCAAATACCATTTTGAGGGAACGCCACCTTTCAGGGCTGTCAATTTAGAAGAGGGCTTTATCGCTGACTCAGAGAAAGAAAAAAATACAAAAAGTCTGGAAGAAAATCCTTACGAAGAAGCCCTAAACAAAGAAATCAAAGACCAGTACATGGCCGGGGAATATCTTTTGGTTGCTCCGGTATTCACAGGACAAACCTCTCGCAAAGTAATTCTACCCAAAGGTAATTGGTATGATTTCTACACAGGTGATTATGCAGGTAATGGTGAAATCATTACGGTGACAGCCATACTAAACAAAATCCCCGTTTTTGTAAAAGATGGAGGAATTATTCCGATGATGCCGCCGATGTTACATGCACCCGAACCCAATCAGAAAGTTGATTTAGAGATTCGCCATTATGGTAAAAAGACTAGTACCACCCGATTGTATGACGACGATGGGGAAACTTTTGATTATGAAAAAGGTGCCTACTCGTGGCGAGAGCTAAAAGCAGAAAGACAAACCGACGGCCAATGGAAAGGTAGTATATCTGCACCGGAAGCAGGCAAGCCAAATACCATCGCTAATGTGAATTGGAAATTTATGACAAAATAAGATTAACTCATGCGTTTATTATATACCCTTTGTTGTCTGTTTTTGATACAGGCTGTTTCGGCACAACAAACAGTCAAACAACAAGCCATTGAAACTCTTAGAAAACAAATACTCACACAGGCTGACTGGGCTATGCAACAGGCTCCTGTTACCGTTACGGCAAGCAGTAGTAGCCGTAGCCTGGGTACTATTCATGATTTTTATTCAGAGGGAGATTATTGGTGGCCAGACCCAGCGAATCCTGACGGGCCCTATATTCAGAAAGATGGCATGACAAATCCCGATAATTTTGTTGCCCATCGTTTAGCTATGATTCGGTTTAGCAAGATTGTCGGCTCATTAGCGTCAGCTTATGTATTGACCAACAATCCAGGATATGTTACCCATGCGTTCAAGCATTTGGATGCGTGGTTTGTTAATCCTGCTACAAAGATGAACCCTTCTTTGCTCTATGCGCAAGCCATTACACGTAAAGTATCCGGCAGAGGTATTGGTATCATAGACACCATTCATCTGATGGAAGTAGCACAAGGAATAATTAAGATGGAGAAAGCAGGTAACGTAGATAAAAAGCAATTAGCGAACATTAAAAACTGGTTCACAGAGTACCTCACCTGGCTCACTACATACCCCTATGGCAAAGAGGAAATGGAAGCCAAAAATAATCATGGTACATGTTGGGTGATGCAGGTGGCTTCATTTGCCAAATTGACCAATAATCAAAATCTGCGCGAATTTTGTAGTAATCGATACAAAACTGTTTTACTGCCCAATCAGATGGCGGCTGATGGCAGTTTCCCTTTAGAGTTACGCCGTACCAAACCTTATGGCTATTCGTTATTTAATTTAGATGCCATGGTGATGATATGCCAGATACTCTCAACCAGGGAAGATAATCTATGGACATATAAGGCGCCGGAAGGACAGACCAACACCTCACTGGCGGCAATGCCGCGCCCCATC